>NZ_JASCOS010000050.1:0-24507 GCF_029959705.1 Stenotrophomonas sp. PS02297
GGGGCGCGCGCGGGGCCGCCGAAGCGGCCGCGCGGCGCGCTCAGCGCCGGCGCGCGGGGCGTTGGGGGGCGTCGGCCGCGGTTGCCGCACCGGTGCGACGCCGGCGCGGCGCCTGCAGCCTGGCCACCGGGGCGCTGCTGAGCATCCGTTCCAGCAGCTCGGTCATCAGCGTGTTCAACTGCGCCCGCGACCAGTCGCCGTCGGCCCGGTACCAGCGCGGCACCCAGCTCAGCGCGCCGAGCAGGGCCAGTACCGCCAGCTTCGGATCGCACGGCACGATGCTGCCGTCCTTGATGCCTTCGCCGACGATGTCACGCAGTGCGTGCTCGAAGCGCTGGCGCTCGGCTTTCACCGCCTGGAAATCGTCGGGCGACAGCGAGCCTTCCTCCAGCACGGTGATGGCCACGCTGTGCTCGCCGATGAAGTACTCCAGCAGGTCGGAAAGCGCTACCCGCAGTTTCTGGCGGCCATCGCCGCCATCGCGGCGCGCGCGCTCCAGATTGGCGAAGGCCACTTCCATCGCCTGGTCGAAACAGGCCTTGAGCATGGCCTGCTTGTTGGGGAAGTAGTAATAGAGCGCCGGCTTGGTGACCTCGAGCCGCTGGGCGATGTCGTCCATCGAGGTGCCGTGGTAGCCATGCTTGTTGAACGAGGCCGAGGCCTCGCGCAGCACGGCGTTGCGCTTGGCGTCGCGCAACTGCTCACGGCTGGGGACGCTGCGTTTCCAATCCGCCAAGGAACCTGCTCCTCACTTGCCCTTCGGGATGCCGGGGCCGAACACCAGTTCGGTGCCGTCCTCCAGTTTCAGCTTCGCGGCCTGGCCGGCGTTGAGTTCCAGCACGTAGCGCGCCGGCCTGAAGCTGGGGTAGGGCGGGCAGGCGTCGCCGGCCGAGCAGGGCGGCACGTCGCGCTGCTGGCTGACCAGCCGGCGGCCGTCGTCGAAATAGAGGATGTCCAGCGGGATGCGGGTGTTCTTCATCCAGTACGCCTGCGGTTCCTGGCGGTCGTGGATGAACAGCATGCCGCGGTCGCCGTCCATGCGGTCGCGGAACATCAGCCCGCGCGCGCGGCTGGCGTCGTCCTGGGCCAGTTCCACCTGGTAGCGCGTGCCGCCCAGTTCCACCCAGCTCCCGCCGGCGCTGGCGCAGCCGCCGGACAGCGGCAACAGGAACAGGCAGAGGGCGAGGCGCGGCAGGGACATGGCGGAATCCACGAGCGGAAGGGCGTTGCGCACCTTTACGGATGCGTGGCGTGGCGTCAAGCGCCGCTGCCGCGGGGTTGCGGCGCGCCTGGCGCGGTGGCGAAGGCGTCGAGCAGCGCGGAAAACAGGGTGTGCACTTCGTCGTGCAGCCACGCCCGCGTGAGCGCGGAAGGCTGCACGAACAGCTGGCAGGACAGCGCCAGCGCCACGGCATCCAGGCCGAGCGGATCGTCGTGGTTGCGGCCGAGCTGGAAGAAGCGGTCGTACAGATCGAAGCGGCTTTCCAGCAGATGGCCGTGCCAGGTGTCCAGTGCGCGGTCGATATCCAGGCCGCTGGCCTGCTGCGGCGGCGTCCAGCCGGGCGGCAGGCAGAGCGGTGGCGTCGGGGCCGGCGTCGCCCCTGAATGCGCATAGGCGCGGCAGGCCAGCCAGAAGCGGAACAGGCACAGCTCGGCGATTGCTTCCGACGGCGTGGGGTGCAGGTGCAGCACGCCGGCGTAGCGGCTGCGGTAGTCCACCTCCATGTAGCCGCGGACGAACTGCTCCGGTGCCATGCCGGTGGCGGGGGTGTTTTCCATGGTGCTTCTCCTTGGCGGGGCGGGCGCCTGCAAGGCACCGCGCGTGGGTCCATGCGCCAATGAAAGCAATTAGTTCATTCAAATGAAAGCGAATGGTGATCCCGCCGCGGGCGTGGTCCGTAACGTTGCCGGCCATGAGCGACGAACGCTTCGAATTCTCCCGACGCTTGCAGCAGGCGATGAGCGCGGCCGGTTACGAACCGCGCCCGGCGATCCTCTTCCGCCTGTTCAATGCGCGCTACACGGGACGTTCGGTGAGTTTCCAGAGCGCATCGCGCTGGCTGGGTGGCCGCTCGCTTCCCGAGCAGGACAAGCTGCAGGTGTTGGCCGAGCTGTTCGGCGTCGCGCCGCAGGCCCTGCGTTTCGGCGACGCGCCGCGGGTGGCCGAGACGCACGGCGAATGGAATGCGCTGGGCGCGCACGAGCGCTCCGTGATCAACAGCTTCCTGGCCCTGCCGGTGCGGCAGCGCGAACTGGTCGGCGAACTGGTCAAGGCGCTGGCGCAGACGGAGCGGAAGTCCGCGCGCTGACGGCGCCGCCGCGGCCGCCCGCGGTGTCGATGCATGCGGTTGGACACATCCGCCGGTTCCGTACGTCAGGGAAGCATTCCCTTCCGGAGATGTGCGCATGCCTCTTTCCCGTTTCCCGGCTCCTGTCCTGGCGTCGTTCCTGCTGCTGCTCGCGGGCAACGCGCGGGCGGAAGCGGATTGCCCGCCACTGCCCGGGCTGGACCGCTGCGCGGCCGGCGCGCATGGCTGGGTCTATGGCCGCGATGCCGACCAGGTGCGGATGCTGGCTGGCGACCTCGCCGCCAGCGCCGCGGCCTTCGAACATCACTTCGCCCGGCCGCCGCTGCGGCTGGCGGTGCTGCTGGACGCGCCCGATGGCATCGGCGCCGATGACCGCGCGCGGCTGCTCGCCGCCGGTGCCGTGCAGGTGATCGACTGGCCCGGCATGCAGGCCTTCCAGGCCGCGCGCCAGTCGGCGGTGGCGGCCGACGACCCGGGCAGCCGCCTGCTCGCCGCCAACCCGGCCATCGGCCAGGCGATCTGGCGCAACCTGACCCGGCACGAGCTGGGGCATGTGGTCTTCAACCTGGCCTACTGGCCGGACCTGGGCAGGACGTCCGGACATGGCCATGCGCGCAGCCCCGACTGGCTCAACGAGGCGGCGGCGATGACCCTGGAAGCGGACGAACTGGTCGCCCAGCGCAGGCGGATGCTGCGCGGCCTGCGGGCCGATCCGGCGCATCCGCTGCCCGACTTGGCCGTTTTCCTGGCCATGGCCAACCCGGCCCGTCCCGACGGACAGGCCGCACCGGCCACCAAGGGCGTCAGCCTGGTCTATCGCAGCCCGGCCGAGGCCGGCGACCCGGCGACCGGGGCGCGCTACTACGCCCAGGTGCAGGGCTGGGCCGACTTCCTGGACCAGGCCACGGCCGCTGTGCGACCGGGCGTGCTGGGCAGCATCAGCGAGCGCATTGCCGCCGGCGGCCGTTTCGACGACTGGCTGGCCGACACCGGCCCGTCCTTCGGCCTGCCGGACACCCTGCCGGCACTGGAGCAGCAGTGGCGTGCCTGGCTGGACGCCACCGCCGGTTGACGCGCCGCGGCAACCGCCGTCGCGTGTGCGGGCTTACAGCACCTGCGGCGGTTCGCCGCCGACGATGACCACGTCGGCCGGGCGCCGCGCGAACAGGCCGACGGTGACCACGCCCGGGATCTGGTTGAGCTGCTGTTCCAGCTTCACCGGGTCGGTGATGGACAGGTTGTGCACGTCCAGGATCAGGTTGCCGTTGTCGGTGACCACGCCGTCGCGCCACACCGGCTGGCCGCCGGTCAGCGCCAGGATCTCGCGCGCCACCAGGCTGCGCGCCATCGGGATCACTTCCACCGGCAGCGGGAATTTGCCCAGCACCTTGACCTGCTTGCTCGGGTCGACGATGCAGACGAACTGCTTGCTGGCCTCGGCGATGATCTTCTCGCGGGTCAGCGCGGCGCCGCCGCCCTTGATCAGGTTCCTGTTGCCGTCGCACTCATCAGCGCCATCCACGTACAGCGACAGGCCGCCGGTGTGGTTCAGGTCCAGCACCTCGATGCCGTGGCCCTTGAGCAGGGCGGTGCTCTGCTCGGAACTGGAGACCGCGCCTTCGATCTGGTCCTTGATGCGGGCCAGCGCCTCGATGAAGTAGGCGACGGTGGAGCCGGTGCCGACCCCGACGATCATTCCCTTCTGGACGTATTCGATGGCTTTTTCGGCGGCCAGGCGCTTGGCTTCGGACATGGTGGGCTCGGTGGAGTTGGAGGAATGCGTTTGTCTGCAGGAGCTCGGCCGCGAACGGGCTTTACCGGGAACGCGCCCTTCGCGGCTGATGGCCCGAGGCCACCCGGAGCTGCTCCTGCGGGAGGTTCGGGATCAGGCCGGCTTCTTCTTTTCCAGCGCCAGCAGCAGCTTCCACTGCGCGGCCGTGACCGGGAACACCGACAGGCGGTTGCCCTTGGCGGTGAGCGGGAAACCCTCGCCCAGTTCGTCGGTGTGCCGCTTGATCTCGTCCAGCGCGATCACGTGCGCCAGCTTGCGCTCGAAGGCCACGTCCACCAGGTACCAGCGCGGCTGTTCGCGGCTGGCCTTGGGATCGTGGTAATCGGACGTCGGGTCGAACTGGGTGTCGTCCGGGTAGGCCGCGCTGGCCACCGTGGCGGTGCCGACGATGCCCGGCACCTTGGTGTTGGAGTGGTAGAACAGGATGCCGTCGCCGACCTTCATGCCGTCGCGCATGAAATTGCGCGCCTGGTAGTTGCGCACGCCGTTCCACGGCTCGGTGCCCACGCGCTGCAGGTCGTCGATGGAAAAGGCGTCCGGTTCGGACTTCATCAGCCAGTAGCGCTTGCGGGCGGTCATGCGTGCGACGGTTCCGGGTAGAGAGTGGCGTGCTCGGTGCAGATGGCATCCACCGCCACATCCCAGTCCTCGACCGGCAGCGCCGGCAACTGCTGGGCGGCGAAGCCGGCGCCGACCAGCCACGGCGGCGCGCTCTGCCGCTGGCGGAAAGCGAAGCTGCGATCATACCAGCCGCCCCCCATGCCCAGCCGCCGGCCCTGCGGGTCGAAGCCGACCAGCGGCGCGACCACCAGCGCCATGTCCTGCGCGTGCAGCGTGCGTTCCGGATCGATGTCCGGCTCGGGGATGCCGTAGCGGTTGGCGCGCAGCGGCTGCCCCGGGCGCCACGGCGCGAAACGCAGCAGCTTGCCTTGCAGCACCGGCAGGCAATAGGTCTGGCGGGCGGGCAACTGCATCTGCCAGCGGTGCAGGGCGATCTCGCCGTCCATCGCCCAGTAGCCGGCCACCGGGCCGGCCACGTCGGCGAAGGGCAGGGCGAGCAGCCGTGCGGCCAGCGCCTCGGCGGCGGCGATGCGCTCGGCCGCCGGGATGTCGCGGCGGCGCTGGCGCAGTTGTCGGCGGAGGTCCTGGCGGTCGTCGGCAGTCATCGGCGGCGTTGGAGCGGAACCTGTCGGGATTATCGGCCGGCGTGCCGGCCGGCGCATGGACCTGACAAAGAAGAACGGCGCCTTGCGGCGCCGTTCCGGAATAATTGCATTCTCCGCCATGACGATGCGTGCGAAACGACCTTGAACCCGGGGTTCAAGTGGGAACGCTGGGGAATCTTCGGGCTTCCCGCTGCAAGGCGGACCTGCACACCTGACTCCGTCGCGCCCCCGTGGTCGTCATTAAGGGACAAGGCGAATGTTTGCACACGCCGTCGTTCACGGCAGAGAACGCGACGCCAGTATAGCCGTGTTGCACGCGCATGGCAGCCCACGGATGCAGCGAAGACGGAACCGTCCGTCGGATGAATGCGACGCCGTCAGCGCCCGTCGTCGATCGCGTTGTCCAGGCGGCGGTTGAGATCGTTCATCGCGCTCTGGAAACGCCGCTGCTGCTGCGCCAGTTCATCGCGCATCAGGTGCAGTTCGTGGGCCAGGTTGAGCGCGGCCAATACCGCCACCCGGTCCACCGCGGCCATGCGGTTGTTGCCGCGGATCTCGCGCATGCGCGCGTCGAGCATGCGCGCGGCGGCGGTGAGGCTGTCGCGCTCGGCCGGCTCCACGCCGACGGTGTATTCGCGGTCCAGGATGCGGACGCTGACCGGCTCGTTCTGGCTCACGTGTGCTGCTCCAGCGACTTGAGGCGGGTGATCATCGCTTCCACCCGCGAGCGCGCCTGTTCGTTCTTGGCCAGCAGCTGCGCGCGTTCGGCGACCAGCTGCTCCTGCTGCTGGCGCAGGCTGCGGTTCTCGTCGGCCAGGCGCTGGTTGCGCTCGAACAGCAGTTCGAGGCGCGCGGCCAGGGCCTGCAACTGGGTGGCGGGGTCGAAGGAATCCATGCCCGGCACGATAGGCATGCGCGTCGGGGGTGGTCAAGATGGCGCGCACGGCGCCGTTGCTACACTGTGCAGCCGTTGCCGCGCCGCGCGGCATCGGCCTTTTCCGCTTCCACAGACCTGTGTGACATGACCGATCTTCCCGCCGTCAACGACATCCTCCAGGCCAGCCAGTCGCTGGACCTTGGCGCCACCCCGGCCGAACTCCACGGTGGCCTGTGCGGCTGGCTCGCCGCCGGCGGCGCCGATCTGCCGGCCTGGCCGGCCAGGGTGCTGGCCGACGACAACCTGCCCACGCCCGAACCGGGCAGCGCGCTCGACCGCCTGCGCGAAGCGGTGGTGGCGCAGCTGGAAGACCGCGATTTCGCCTTCGAGCTGGTGCTGGCCGCGCCGGCGGCGCCGTTGCAGGAACGTACCGACGCGCTGTTCGACTGGTGCCGCGCGTTCCTCGGCGGCTTCGGCCTGGCCGCGGGCAAGCGCCCGGCGCTGAGCGAGGAGGGCGAGGAAGCCCTGCAGGACCTGGCGCGGCTGGCGCAGGCCTCCAGTGACGAGTTCGACAGCGCCGACGAGGACGAGGACGCGCTGGCCGAGATCGAGGAATTCGTGCGCGTGGCGGTGCTGCTGCTGCACGGCGACTGCGTGATGGGCGCGCGCCACCGCCAGCGCCTGAACTGAGCCGGCCATGCACACGCTGACCGGCATCGCGCCCGCCGAGTACGCGCATCGCCGCCGCCAGCTGATGGAGGCGGCCGGCGACGACGCCATCCTGGTGCTGCCAGCCGCGCCCGAGCGCGTGCGCAGCAACGACACGCACTACCCGTACCGGCAGGATTCGGACTTCTGGTACCTGTGCGGTTTCCCCGAGCCGGAAGCGGTGCTGGTGCTGATCCCCGGCCGCCGCCATGGCGAGACGATCCTGTTCTGCCGCGAGCGGGACGCCGAACGCGAAGCCTGGGATGGCCCGCGCGAAGGCCAGGAAGGCGCGGTGGCGCGCTACGGCATGGACGACGCCTATCCGATCGAGGACCTGGACGACATCCTGCCGGGCCTGCTGGAAGGGCGTTCGCGGGTCTATTACCACTTCGGCCGCGACGCCGATTTCGACCTCAAGCTGATCGGCTGGGTGAACCGGGTGCGCTCGCAGGTGCGCCACGGCGCGCAGCCGCCGCACGAGTTCCTGGAGCTGGGCCACCTGCTGCACGAGCAGCGCCTGTTCAAGTCGCCGGCCGAGATCGCGCTGATGCAGCAGGCCGCCGACATCAGCGTGCGCGCGCACCGCGCGGCGATGCGTGCCGCGCGCGCGGGCATCGGCGAATACGAACTGCAGGCCGAACTGGAACGCGAGTTCCGCCGCCACGACGCCGTGCCGGCCTACAACAGCATCGTCGGCGCCGGCGCCAATGCCTGCGTGCTGCATTACCGCGCCAACAGCGGCGGCAGCCGCGACGGCGACCTGGTGCTGATCGATGCCGGCGCCGAATACCGCGGCTACGCCAGCGACATCACCCGCACCTTCCCGGTCAACGGCCGCTTCAGCGCCGAGCAGCGCGCCCTGCACGAGCTGGTGCTGGCCGCGCAGGCGGCGGCGCTGGAGCAGGCGCAGCCGGGCATCGCCTATGAGGAGGGCCACCTGGCCGCGGTCGAAGTGTTGACCGAAGGCCTGCTGCGGCTGGGGCTGCTGCAGGGCGACCTGGAAGAGAACCTCATCGAAGGCCATTACAAGCGCTTCTACCGGCACAAGACCGGGCACTGGCTCGGGTTGGACGTGCACGACGTGGGCGACTACAGGCTCGCCGGCGAATCGCGGCTGCTGGAGGCGGGCATGGTGTTCACCATCGAACCGGGGCTGTACGTGTCGCCGGACGACGGCAGCGTGGAAGCGCGCTGGCGCGGCATCGGCATCCGCATCGAGGACGACGTGCTGATCACCGGCGACGGCCACCTTGTGCTGACCGGCGAGCTGGAACGCAGCGCCGACGAGATCGAGGCGTTCATGGCGCGCGCGCAGCCGTAGCGACGTCCGCAGCAGCGGCTTCAGCCGCAACCAGGGTTTCCCGTCAACGCCCCGTTCGCGACTGAAACGCGCTCCTGCAGAAGCATCTGCGCGGACAGAAATCACGGAGAAAGCCGATGCCAGCGACATTCCACCTGCGCCTGCTGCTCGCCGCAACGCTGGCCTTCGCTTCGCACGCCGTGGCGGCACCTCCCCCTGCCGATGTGCTCGACCTGCACGGTACGCCCGCCAACGCCGAGGACCGCAGCTTCAACATCTTCTTCGACGCCGGCGCCTGGCATGGCTACAGCCTGCCGGCCGCGGCCGATGCCGGCAGCGGCTTCAGCGGGCCGTTCGTGCACAGCCTCGGCGCCGGCCGCTGGGTCGGCAAGCGGATGGCGAACGTGACGCTGAAGGATGCCGCCAGCGGCACGCCGGTCGCGCTGCGCGAGGTCGCCAGTCACGCATGGCCGGGTTATCTGGAACGGCGCTTCGAGGGCGATGGGGTGCGCCTGCGGCAGGTGCTGTACTTCGCCGATGCGCGGCGTGCGCTGGTGCGCATCGAGTTGGATGCGACCACCGCACGCACGCTGGACATCGCGGTGGAGGCCGAGCCGATGCTGGCGCCCGGCGATGCCCTCACGCTGCGGGATGATGCGCTGGTGCAGACCTTCGCCGGCAGCGACGAAGCGCTGCTGACCCGGTTGCAGATGGACGCGGGCCGGATGCCGCCGCAGCAGGACCGGCAGGGCCATCGCTTCGCCTCGGCGGCGCCATTACGGCTGCAGCCGGGACAGCCGTTGACGCTGGTGCTGGAGCAGTACCTGTCGCCGGAGACCGGCACCGCCGTGCCGCCCGTCGCCGACGAACCGGCGCGGTGGCGGGACAGCCGCGCGCGCTGGGGCGGCTACCTGCGCGCGGTCGCGTCCAGCCACGTCGAAGGCGTGCCCGACGAAGTCGCGCGGCATGTCGCGGTGAAGGCGGTGCAGACCCTGATCGGCAACTGGCGCTCCGCGCGTGGCGCTCTGCATCACGACGGTGTCATCCCGTCGTATTCGGCCGACTACTTCAACGGTTTCTGGGCCTGGGATTCGTGGAAGCACGCCGCCGCGCTGGCGTGGTTCGCGCCGGAGCTGGCGCGCGACCAGATGCGCGCGATGTTCGACTACCAGGCCGCCAACGGCATGGTCGCCGACAGCGTCTACCTGGACGCGAAGGAGAACAACTGGCGCAACACCAAGCCGCCGCTCGCGGCCTGGGCGACGCGGGAGATCCACCGCGCCACCGGGGACGCGGCCTTCGTCGCCGAGATGTACGACCGGCTGGTGCGCTACCACCGCTGGTGGTTCGCCGAGCGCGACCACGACCGCAACGGGCTGGCCGAGTTCGGCGCCACCGACGGCACCCGCATCGCCGCGGCCTGGGAAAGCGGCATGGACAACGCGGTGCGCTTCGACGACGCGAAGATGCTGGCCAATGGCGAGGGGGCCTGGTCGCTGGACCAGGAATCGGTGGACCTCAATGCCTACCTCTATCGCGAAAAGCTCGACCTGGCCGGACTGGCCGAGGTGCTCGGCAAACGCGATGAAGCCGCTGCGTGGCGGCATGACGCCGGGGCGATGAAGCAGCGCATCGGCACGTGCTTCTTCGATGCCGACGCCGGCTGGTTCTTCGATGCGCGCCTGGGCACGGGCGAGCGCATCGGCGTGTTCGGATCCGAAGGCTGGACGCCGCTGTGGGCCGGTCTGGCCAGCCCGGTGCAGGCGCGCGCGGTGATCGCGACCATGCTCGACCCGGCGCGCTTCGCCACGCCGATGCCGCTGCCGACGCTGGCGGCCGACGATCCGCGCTTCTCGCCGATCAAAGGCTATTGGCGCGGGCCGCTGTGGCTGGACCAGGCGCGCTTCGGTGTGGAGGCACTGCGCCGTTACGGCCAAGCGGGCGAGGCCGATGCGCTGAGCGCGCGCCTGCTGCTGGCCGCCGATGGCCTGGCCGCACAGGCGCCGATGTACGAGAACTACGACCCGACTACCGGCAAGGGCTACCAGGCGCGCAACTTCAGCTGGTCGGCGGCCAGCTACCTGTGGCTGCTGGGCATCGGCCGCGAATGAGGCGACGCCTGCAGGAGCGCACGGATGCGCGCTCCTGCAGGGCATGCGGGGCGAGCCCCGCATCTACACACCCCGTAGGTACCGGGCTTGCCCGGTACGGGCTTCACCGGGAAAGCATGCGGGGCAAGCCCCGCATCCATGAACGATGGGCTCAGGCCGCGAACACCGGGCGGGTGAGGTTGTCGGCCTCGCCGTCGGTGCACAGCACTTCGTCCTCGATGCGGATGCCGCCGTAGGGGCGGAAGAAATCCACGCGGTCCCAGTCCACGCTGGCGGCGTTGCCGGCCTGCTTCACCTCGTCCAGCAGCATGTCGATGAAGTACACGCCCGGTTCGATGGTGACCACCATGCCCGGTTCCAGCACGCGGGTCATGCGCAGGTAGGGATGGCCGGCCGGGCGCTCGATGCGGCCGCCGCGGTCGCTGGCGGCGAAGCCGGCCACGTCGTGCACCTGCGCGCCGATCAGGTGGCCGATGCCGTGCGGGAAGAACGCCGCGCTGACGCCGCTGGCCAGCGCCGCCTCCGGCGACACGGTGATGACGCCGAAATCCTTGAGGATGCCCATCAGCGCCAGGTGCGCATCGACGTGCAGCTGCTTGTAGTCGAAGCCGCCACGCACCGCCGCGCACATTTTCCGCTGTGCGGCGTCCACCGCGTCGATCAGCGCCTGGAACTCGTCATGGCCGGCGGCGGCGTAGGTGCGGGTGATGTCGCTGGCATAGCCATGCGCGGAGGCGCCGGCGTCGATCAGGAAGCTGCGCGCGGGCTGCGGCGCGGTATGGCCGAGGTCGGTGTAGTGCAGCACCGCCGCGTGCTCGTCGAGGGCGATGATGTTGCCGTAGGGCAGTTCGTTGGCGTCCTGGCCCACGGCGCTGCAATAGGCCATGTGGATGCCGAATTCGCTGGCGCCGGCACGGAACGCGGCCTCGGCGGCGCGGTGGCCGCGGACCGCGTGCACCTGCGCCTGGCGCATCAGCGCGATCTCGTAGGGCGTCTTGAACGCGCGCTGGTATTCCAGGTAATCGATGACCGGCTGCGGGTTGTTGGGCACGAAGCTGCCCAGCGCGCTCTGCGGCTCGCCGAGGATCGCGCAGCGCGCCGGGTCCTTCGGCAGCAGGGCCAGGGCTTCTTCCGGCGTGCGGATGACGTGGATGTCGAAATGCTCTACCCACCAGCCGCTGGGCGCGGCCGGCACCGCGTGCCAGTAGTCGTGCGGCTGGTGGTAGACCAGCTGCGGGCGGCGGCCGGGCGTGTACACCAGCCAGCTGTCCGGCAGGCGGGTCAGCGGCAGCCAGGTCTTGAATTGCGGGTTGACCGCGTACGGGTAGTCGCGGTCGTCGAACAGCTGGTAATGCAGGCGGCCGCTGGGCACGACCAGGTGATCGAAGCCGCCGCGGGCCAGGGCTTCGTCGGCGCGGCGGGCGAGCACGCCCAGATGGTCGTAATACAGGGCGCCGGGGTCGGGCAGGTTCATGGTGGGGCTCGCGGCAAGGCTGGAATCGAACCACGATTCTGCCGTAATCGGCCCCGGGCCGCTGTGCCGGTTCCGTCGTTCAGGAGGCCGGAAGATTGGATTCGATCCACTGCCGCAGGCGTTCGCGGTGGGTCTTTTCCAGGGTCAGGAAGCGGAAGCCGGCCCAGAAGTGGCCCGGCGCCTGCGCCGCCTCGCGCCACAGCAGGTGCACGCCGACGTCGACCGACTGCTCGCCGCCGCGGCCATCGGGGACCGGGAAGCGCAGCTGGTAGAGCGCGTCCTCGTTGAGCGGTTCGGAGGCGATCAGCAGCATGCCGGTTTCGGACACGTTGCCGAGCCGCCCGATCACGCCGGCGGTCATCGTGTCGGTGACCGGCACCAGGGCCGGCACCTGCAGGCGCGGGGCGCGCCGGGTTTCGGGGATCATGTGGACTCCGGAGCGGTGTGGCCGCCGGCGAGCGAGCGCAGGGCGCGGACGGTGGCCTGCCAGGCGCGGTCGATCAGGCGGCCGCGGTCCTCGGTGACGATGCGCAGCTGGTCGCGCGCCATCAGCCGCGCCAGCGCGTCGAGCGAATGCTCGGCCATCTTCTGCCCGCGCTGGTTCACGAACAGCGCGTTGTCGGTGACCAGGCTGTACCAGGACAGGCGCAGGCGGCGGGTGTCGCCCTGCTGGTTGGTGGTGAATTCGAACCAGGTGCCGAACGGCAGCGTGCGCAGCTGGCGGTAATAGCCTTCCTCGGCCGGGGTGCGCTCGGAAGGCGGCGGCGCCTGCGGGTCCGCTCCGTCCTTGCCGTCGCCACCGCCGAGCCGGGCGCGGGCCTTGAGCCGGGCGGCCAGTTCGGTGCGCGAGGTGATCTCGTCCTCGCCGCCGGGCGTGGACAGGCGCCGGGCGATCGCGCCGGCCTCGTCCTCGTGGTAGCCGACCTGCAGCAGTGATTCCTCGATCTGGCCGCCCAGCGCCGGATCGGCCGCGCCTTCGGCGCTGGCGGTGATCTCGCCGATGCGGCGGGTGGCTTCCTGGCGCTGGCGCCATTCCTCCGAGTCCTCGCCCTGGCGCAGCAGGGTCAGGGTCAGTACGTCGCTCCAGGCTTCGTGCAGAAGGGTCTGCACGAACCTGGGCGGCGTCGCCGCGCTGCACAGCTGGCCGATGGTGCGGCCAGCCAGCTGCTTGGCCGCCTCCAGCCGCTCCTTGCCGCGCGCGGCCTCGATCTGCCGGCGCTCGGTGACCTCGGCCTTGCGCACCGCCGCCTGCAGGTGCGACTGCACCTGGCGGTTGGCGGCGGCGAACACGGATTCGTCGCCCTGGTATTCGGCGACCACGCGGTCCACCGCTTCACCTAGCTTCTGCAGCAGCACCGGGTCGCCATCGTCCTCGCCCAGCCATACCGCGCCGGATTCGGCCACGGTGTTGAGCAGTTCGCGCGCCGGGTGCTGGTCGCGGATGAAGAACGCCTCGTCGCCGACGGCGGCGCGCGCCAGCGGCACCTGCAGGCGGTTGAGCAGGTCGCTGGCCGGGCCGTCGGCGCGCACTTCGCGCTGGATCTGGCCGTAGAGCATGCCCAGCAGGTCCAGGGTGTTGCTGTCGCGGGGCGAGAGCGTGGCGCTTTGGCCATGCTCGGCGCGCACCTGCGACAGCAGCGCCTTCTGGATGTCGCCGAAGCTGCGCCGCGTGCCCTGCGCCGCGCCCTGCGGCTGCAGGCGCGCGAGCACGTCCATCACCGCTTCGCTGGGAACGGCGCGTGCCGGCACCGCCGGTGCGGCGGCCTGCAGCGTCGCCGCCATGCTGGCCAGGTCGGCCACCGGGGCGGACGGAGCGCCTGCAGCGCCTGGCGCGGCGGCGGTGGCGCCAGCAGGGCGCTGCTGGCCTGCCAGGGCGGCCAGGGCGGCGAGCATGTCGGCGGGCGGAACCGCGCCGCCAGCGCCATTGCCGGCACCGGACTGCAGCTGCTGCGCCAGCAACTGGCGCGCGGTATCGAGCAGTTCGTGCAGCGAGGCCATGCCGGCCGGGGTCGGGGCGGGGGCCGTGCCCGGTCCCGTCGATGCGGGCGCTGGCGCCGCGGGCGTGGGCATTGCGCCCATCGCGGCGTCCGCCCACGACGCCGCCGGCGCCTGTCCCTGCCAATGGGTGAGCGGCCGCGGCGCGGCTGCGGCCTGGCCCTCGCGCGTGGCGCCCGCGGCGGGTGCGCCGACGGTGCGGCGCTGGCCCGCGGGGCGCGGCAGATAGGGGATGTAGACCAGCCCGGGCAATACGCCTTCGCGGGCCAGCAGGATGTTCAGGCGGTCCAGCAGTTCGACGTGCCGTTCCAGTGCCTGCCGTTCGAACACGTGGTAGAGCTGCTGCTGCGCTTCCAGGTTCAGGCCCAGCCGCTCGCCGCAGGCACGCAGTATCCGGCACAGCGCGTGCGGGCCCACCGGCAGCCGCTCGGCGTCGAATGCCGGCTGCGCGCAGAGCACGCCGAAGCGCTGCCCGAGCAGCTGCAGGTGCGACTGCGCGCGGTAGCTTTCGCGCCGCGCCATTTCGTGCAGGACGATGTCGCGGTCGATGTCGGTGTCGTTGACCAGGGTCATCGCCGGTATCGCCGGCGCCGGCGTGGCGCCGGGCGTGGACGGTTCGCGCAGCCGCGCCAGGTCGTCGGCCAGCGCGTCCAGGAACCAGCCGGGGAATTCGGCGGCATGCACGCCCAGCTGGCGGATCTGCGCGTAGACGTCGGCCTGGGCCTGGCTGTTGCGCGCCTTCTCGGCGAGGCCGAACAGTTCGCGTTCCAGCTGCACCATGGTCAGCTGCAGCGGCGAGGCCAGCACCTGCGCGGCGATGCCGTGGACGGCTTCGAGCAGATGGCGCACGCGTTCGGGGACCTGCGCGCCGGCGAGCCGGGCGAGCGCCTGGCTGGAGGAGCTTGCTGTAATGCCTGACATCCGATGTGCTTTCCACGCCCCCTGGTGGGCGATTTCTATCATTTCGCCGGTGGCGCCGCCACTTGCGGGGCGGCGACGGGCCCTGTTCAGGGCAGGAACAGTTCGATCACGTCGTTGGTGAAGCGCCGCCCCAGCTCGGTGGGAACGATGCGCTCGCCGTCGTGCAGCAGCCAGCCGCGCTCCACCGCGGTGGCCAGCGCCGGCCGCAGCACGCCGCGGTCCAGGCCGGTACGCGATTCGAAGTCGCGCAGCCCGAAACCCTCGTGCAGGCGCAGCAGGTTGAGCATGTATTCGAACGGCAGGCGCGCGGCGTCGATCACGTCGTCGCCGCCGATCGCCGCGGGCGTGCCGGCCGTATCCATGAACGTCTGCGGGTGCTTGTGCTTCCAGCGGCGCAGCACATGCCGCTCGGCGCCGGAACTGATCTTGCCGTGCGCGCCGGCGCCGATGCCCAGGTAGTCGCCGAAGCGCCAGTAGTTCAGGTTGTGCGCGCACTGCCAGCCGTCGCGCGCATAGGCGCTGACTTCGTACTGGCCGTAGCCGCGCTCGGCGAGCAGGGCCTGGCAATGCTCCTGGATGTCCCAGGCGCTGTCTTCGTCGGGGATGCCCTGCGGTGGCTTGGCGAAGAACACCGTGTTCGGTTCCAGCGTCAGCTGGTAGTGCGAGATATGCGTGGGGTCCAGCGCAAACGCGCGCTCCAGGTCGTGCTCGGCCTGGGCCAGGGTCTGCTGCGGCAGCGCATACATCAGGTCGATGTTGAAGTTGCTGTAACCGGCATCCTGGGCCAGCTTGACCGCGCGTTCGGCCTCGTTGCTGTCGTGGATGCGGCCCAGGCGCTGCAGCGCTTCGTCGTTGAAGGTCTGGATGCCGAAGCTGATGCGGTTGACCCCGGCCGCGCGGTAGCGGTCGAAGCGGCCGTGCTCGGCGGTGCCGGGGTTGGTCTCCAGCGTCACTTCCAGGTTCGGGGCGAAGCGCAGGCGCGCGCTGGCCTGCTGCAGGAAGCGGTCGATCGCCTCGGGCGGGAACAGGCTGGGGGTGCCGCCGCCGAAGAACACGCTGTTGACCACCCGGCCCCAGACCAGCGGCAGGTCCTGGTCCAGATCGCGGATCAGTGCGTCGATATAGGCATCGAACGGCAGCGCGCCCTTGCCGGCGTGCGAGTTGAAATCGCAGTACGGGCATTTGCGCACGCACCAGGGCAGGTGCACGTACAGCGACAGCGGTGGTGGGACCAGCTGCACCGCGGCGGGCGCGTCGCAGCCGCAGGCGTCGTCATGCACGTGGGAATGCGCACTCATCGTCGCGGCTCAGTGCGCCAGCTGGCGGGAAAGCTGCTGCAGCAGCAGGCGCAGCGCCGTGGCGCGATGGCTGCGGGCGTTCTTCTGCTCAGGCAGCATTTCCGCGGCGGTCAGGCCCAGTTCTTCATCCAGGAACACCGGGTTGTAGCCGAAGCCGTTGCTGCCACGCAGTTCGTCGATGATGCGGCCTTCCCAGCTGCCTTCGCAGATCAGCGGCTGCGGGTCGTTGGCATGGCGCAGCAGCACGATCACCGCGTAGAAGCGCGCGCTGCGGCGCTCGGGCGGTACATCGCGTAGTGCGGCGAGCAGCTTGGCGTTGTTGGCGGCATCGTCGGTGGGGCTGCCGGCGTAGCGCGCGCTGTACAGGCCGGGCGCGCCATCGAGCGCATCGACGATCAGCCCGGAGTCGTCGGCAAGCGCCGGCAGGCCGGTGACCGTGCAGGCATGGCGGGCCTTGATCAGCGCGTTCTCGACGAAGGTCAGGCCGGTTTCGGGCACGTCGTCCACGCCCAGTTCGCGCTGCGGCACGATCTGCAGCGGCAGGTCGGCCAGCATCGCCTGCAGTTCCTTCAGCTTGCCGGCGTTACCGCTGGCCAGGACCAGTTTCATTGCTTGGGCTCCAGCAGGTCCCAGGTGTTGCCGTACAGGTCGCGGAACACCGCGACCGTGGCATAGGGTTCTTCGCGCGGCTGTTCCAGGAACTGGACGCCGGCGGCCAGCATGGCCGCGTGATCGCGGTGGAAGTCGTCGGTGTCGAGGAAGAAGCCGACCCGGCCGCCGGTCTGGTTGCCGATGCGGCCGCGCTGTTCCTCGTCGCTGGCGCGGGCCAGCAGCAGGGCGGCGGCGCTGCCGTCGGCCGGCCCGACCACCACCCAGCGCTTGTGGCCCTGGTCGATGTCCTGCAGCAGCTGGAAACCGAGCTTGCCGGTGTACCAGGCGATGGCTTCGTCGTAGTCGGCCACCACCAGCGTGACCAGGGCGATGCGCCGGTTCATGCCTGGGCCAGGGCTGCCTGCTGCGCGGCGAACAGTTCGCCGATGCCCTTCTCGGCCAGCGCCAGCAGCGCGTCCAGTTCGTCGCGGCGGAAGGCATGGCCCTCGGCGGTGCCCTGCAGTTCGATGAAGCCGCCGCCGTCGTTCATGACGACGTTCATGTCGGTGTCGCAGTCGCTGTCCTCGGCGTAGTCCAGGTCCAGCACCGGCACGCCCTTGTAGACGCCGACCGACACCGCCGCGACCGCGCCGAACACGGGATTGCGCTTGATCTCGCCGCGCTTGAGCAGGCTGTTCACCGCGTCCACCAGCGCCACGTAGGCGCCGGTGATGGCCGCGGTGCGGGTGCCGCCGTCGGCCTGCAGTACGTCGCAGTCCAGGGTGATGGTGCGTTCGCCCAGCGCGTTGCGGTCGATGCAGGCGCGCAGCGTGCGGCCGATCAGGCGCTGGATCTCCAGCGTGCGTCCGCCCTGCTTGCCGCGCGCGGCCTCGCGGTCGGAACGGGTGTGGGTGGAGCGCGGCAGCATGCCGTACTCGGCGGTCACCCAGCCTTCGCCCTTGCCGCGCAGGAACGCCGGCACGCGGTTCTCGACGCTGGCGGTGCACAGCACGCGGGTATGGCCGAAGCTCACCAGCACCGAGCCTTCGGCATGGCGGGTGAAGCCGCGTTCGAGGGTGACGGTGCGCAGCTGGTCGGCCTGGCGGCCGCTGGGACGGGAAAAGGTCATGGGAAGTCCGGGTGGCGATGGAGCGTCGTGGGGGTGTCCGGGCGGCCTGCGGGCCGGCATCCGGAGGCGCCTAGGGTACCATTCGCCCTTTGCAACGCACCGGAAATCCACATGATCCGAAGCATGACCGCCTATGCCGGCGGCGAACGCGTCACGCGCTGGGGCACCCTCGGCTGCGAGCTGCGCTCGGTCAACCACCGTTTCCTCGAAGTGGGGGTGCGGCTGCCGGAAGAACTGCGCGCGCTGGAGCCGCAACTGCGCGAGCGCGTGGCCGCGCGCATCAGCCGCGGCAAGGTGGATCTGGTCATGCGCCTGCGCGCGCCCGAGGCGGCGCCCACGCTGTCGGTGGACGAGGCACTGGTCGAGCAGCTGGGCGAGGTGGCGCAGCGCCTGCACGGGCATTTCCTGAACATGCGCGTCAGCTTCACCGAGCTGCTGGCCTATCCGGGCGTGCTGCGCGGCGAAGCGGTCGATGCCGCGGCGCTGCACGCCGAGGCGCTGGCGCTGCTGGACGAGGCCATCGACGGCTTCGTGGCCGCGCGCGAGCGCGAGGGCGCCAAGCTGACTGCCGCGATCAGCGAGCGGGTGGATGCGATCGAACGCATCGCCGGCGAGGTGCGCGAATTGATTCCCGCCATCCGCGAGGGCCAGCGCGCCAAGCTGGCCGCGCGCCTGGCCGACCTGCCGCACCCGGTCGATCCGGGCCGCGCCGAGCAGGAGCTGGTGCTGTGGCTGCAGAAGCTCGACGTGGATGAGGAGCTGGACCGCCTGGGCAGCCACATCGGCGAGATCCGCCGCGTGCTGCGCCAGCGCGAGCCGGTCGGCCGCCGCCTGGATTTCCTGCTGCAGGAGTTCAACCGCGAGGCCAATACGCTGGGCTCCAAGTCGGTGGACAGCCGCACCTCCAATGCCGCGGTCGAACTGAAGGTGCTGATCGACCAGATCCGCGAGCAGGTGCAGAACCTGGAGTAGGAACTGGGCGTGCGCAGGGGCCATGCCGGGCATGGCCTTCCTGCACGCAGGGGCGTGTGCTCGGTACGTTGGCGCCCTGCCCGCAAACCCCCGGTCCGGCAGGTGGCGGATGTGGGGGTGGAAAGGCTGCAATGCTGGACGGGAGCGCCATCGGGCTTCGGCGGCGAAGCGGGCATGGGGTGGATCTGTTTTTCGTCGACCGGAAACCGGACTTAGAGGCCGCGCAGGCGCCCGGGTCCGGGCTTTCCGCCGCGCGGTCGCACCGGCGGGCCGGGGTGCTCGCGGCCGAGGCCGGGAAATCCGGGCCATCTGCGCGGGGCGGAGCAGGGCATCCCCGAGGACCGCCTGATCCGGCGAGGCGCGACTCTTCACCGGGGCAACCGCGGCGCGGAAGCTGCCTGGGAGAACCCGAAAGCCACTGGCCGAACAAGCCCCGACCCAGAGGGGGCGTGCAGTGCCCGCAACGGGAGTTTCCAGGACGGCATGGTCGCCAGGTAGGCTCTTCCCGGACTGATGTTTCGATCCCAGGGGTGATGTACATGCAGGAGATGGCCGCCATGCCGACTTCCCGGCGCAGGTTCCTCGCCATGGCCTCGGCCAGTGCGTCGCTCGCGCTGCTGCCGGCACCGGCGCTGCAGGCGGCCCCGCCGGTGCGCGATGACCGGCCATGGATTCCGTCCGACGCCTTCCTGGCCGGACTGCCGGAATGGATGCGCGCCTTCGGCGTGCCCGGCGTCGCCATCGCGGTGGTGGAGCGGGGCGAACTGGCCTGGCATCGCGGGTTCGGCGTGGCCGACGTGGAAAGCGGCGCGGCGGTGGACGCGGACAGCGTGTTCGAGTGCGCGTCGCTGAGCAAGCCGGTGTTCGCCTACCTGGTCCTGCAGCTGGTCGATGCCGGCGTGCTGCAGCTCGACCGCGCCCTGGTGGACTACCACCGCCCTGACTTCCTGGCCGGCGACGACCCCCGGCTGGAGCGGATCAGCGTGCGCGACGTCCTGCGCCACGGCAGTGGGCTGCCGGACTGGCGCGCGCATCCCGAGCGCGATCCGCTGCGCACGATCGCCGAGCCGGGGCAGCGGGTGAACTACTCGGGCGAAGCCTTCTTCTGGCTGCAGCGGGTAGTGGAGACCGTCACCGGCCAGAGCCTGGATCAATTGGCGCAGCGGCGCCTGTTCGAACCGGCCGGCATGCGTGGCAGTACCTACACCTGGAACGCGCATGCCGCGCGCCATTCGGTGACCGGCGTGCCCGCGCCCGGCGCGCAGCCGGTGGTGCAGACCTTCCGCGCGCAATGGCCGCTGCTGCAGCCCTTGGCCGAGGCGCAGGGCAAGCCGCTGTCTGCCTGGACCTGGGACGACGCGGTGCGCGCACTGCCGCTGGCCCAGGCCGCGGCGCCGGAAGGCATGTTCGTGTGGCCGGGGGATCTGCTCGCCAATGCCGCCGCCAGCCTGCGCGGGCCGGTGCAGGACTATGCGCGCTTCATCGCCCACGTCATGCGGCGCGAGACTCGGCAGGAGTGGGAGATCGCCGAAGCCACCCGGCAGGCGATGCTGGCGCCGCAGCTGGCGGTGCGGCCGGGCTGGCTGGACAAGGGCCTGGGCTGGAACCTGGAACGCGTGGATGCGGATGCGCGCTGGTTCTTCCACGGCGGCTCCAACGCCGGCCGCTACAAGACCTTCGCGGTGGGCGATCCGCAGCGCCGCCGCGGGCTGGTGGTGATGACCAGCGGCGGTGGCGGCACCGGCGTCTACCAGCGCATCGTGCGCGCGGCGACCGGGCGCGACATGCTGGCCTTCGACCTCTGATCCGGCGCCGGCGGCCCCGGCCCCGTGCGCGGCGGGAATCGGCGGCACTCCCGGCCCCGGCATTTGCAGCGGCGGCCCGGGCTGGTTATCGTGCGCCGCCCGAACCATCGACCGGAGATCCGCGCGATGCGTGGCACCCTCTATATCGTCGCGGCACCCTCCGGCGCCGGCAAAAGCAGCATCGTCAACGCCACCCTGGCGCGCGATGCGCAGATCGCGCTGTCCATTTCCTTCACCTCGCGGGCGATGCGCCCGGGCGAGGAGAACGGCCGGCACTACCACTTCGTCAGCGCCGCCGAGTTCGAGCGGATGATCGCCGCGGGCGATTTTTTCGAGCACGCCAGCGTGCACGGCGACTGGAAGGGCACCGCGCGGCAGTCGGTGGAGCCGCAGCTGGCCGCCGGCAAGGACGTGCTGCTGGAGATCGACTGGCAGGGCGCGCGCCAGGTGCGCGAGAAGGTGCCGGACGCGGTCAGCGTGTTCATTCTGCCGCCCTCCAAGCAGGCGCTGGACGACCGCATGCGCAAGCGCGGCCAGGACAGCGAAGCGGTGATGGCGCAGCGGCTGGCTGCCGCGCGCGAGGAGATGCTGCATTACGACGAATTCGACTACGTCATCGTCAACGAGGTGTTCGACACCGCGGTCGACGAGATGTGCGCCATCTTCACCGCCAGCCGCCTGCGGCGGGCACAGCAGCAGGTCCGTCACGACGGCCTGATCCGTTCGCTGCTGGACTGAGGCGGCGCTGCGCCGGGATGGGCGGGACAGGGCGATGCCGGCCGGATGGCCGGTCCCGCGGGCTTTCCGGAACGGCAACTGATTGATTCCAAAGGGCTGGCCTGGGGCGCGATTTGATTTTCCCGGGTGCCGGCCTGTACAATCCACGCCCTTTCCCTCATCCGATCGAGCGGCCGCTGCTGGTCGCCGGGAGCTCGCATGGCCCGCATTACCGTAGAAGATTGCCTGGAAGTCGTTAACAACCGTTTCGAGCTGGTCATGATGGCGTCCAAGCGCGCCCGCCAGTTGGCCAACGGCGTGCAGGCGACCCTCGACAACAGCGAGACCGAGGACAAGCCGACCGTGCTGGCGCTGCGCGAGATCGCCGCCCGCAAGATCGACAACGCGCTGATCGAGGAAGTCGAGAAGGCCGAGCGCGAGCGCGCCGAGCGCGAAGCGCTGGAATGGGCGGCCGCCGAAGTCGTCGCCGACGAGGACATGTCCAAGAACGACGACTGATCGCCCGCCGATCATCGTTGTGCACCGACAGCCCGCCGCGTGCGGGCTGTCTGCTTTCCGGGCATCCGCCACCCTGGAAACCCGTCCCCCGGATGCGTCTGGAGGAAAGCCCCCTGAGTCAGGAGGCGCCGCGAAGCGGCGGGGCGTGGGTGAGCGGAAGACGGGGCTCTCGGTTTGCAGTGCAAACCGCGGGGCGACAGCGCGGGAGCGGTGTCGCGTCTCCGGCGTTGCCGTGTTGTTGCCGCTGGCATATCTTCCAAGCATGAACCCAGGCCCCTCTGCCCAGGTCGCTGCGTCCGCGGGTGGCGCGGTGCCGGACTACGTACTCCAACTCGAACGCGCAGCCAGCTACCTGCCCGCCGAGCAGCTGCCGATGCTGCGCCGCGCCTGGGAAGTGGGCGCGGCCGCGCACGCAGGCCAGACCCGCAAGTCCGGCGAACCCTACATCACCCATCCGGTCGCCGTGGCCGGCATCCTGGCCGAGCTGGGCCTGGATGTGGAAGCGCTGGTCGCGGCGATCCTGCACGACACCATCGAGGACACGCCGCTCACCCACGATGAACTGGCCGGACAGTTCGGGCAGACCGTGGCCGAGCTGGTCGAGGGCGTCACCAAGCTGGACAAGCTGCGCTTCCGCGACCGCCAGGAAGCGGCGGCGGAAAGCTTCCGCAAGATGCTGCTGGCGATGTCGCGCGACCTGCGCGTGATCATGATCAAACTGGCCGACCGGCTGCACAACATGCGCACGCTCGGCGCGCAGAGCGCCGAAGCACGGCGCCGCATCGCGATGGAGACGCTGGACATCTATGCGCCCATCGCCCAGCGCCTGGGCATGAGCCTGATCAAGTCCGAGCTGCAGAACCTGGGCTTCAAGGCGCTGTACCCGTGGCGCCACGCAATCCTGGAAAAGCACATCCGCAGCCAGCCGGTGGTACGCCGCGAGGCGATGGCGCAGGTGGAGGTGCAGTTGTCGCAGCGGCTGGCGCGCGAGGGCCTGGAGCACCGCCTGATCAGCCGCATCAAGACCCCCTGGAGCATCTACACCAAGATGCACGAGGAGAACAAAACCTTCGACCAGGTGATGGACGTGTTCGGCTTCCGCCTGGTGATGCGTTCGGTGCCCAGCTGCTACCACGCGCTGGGCGCGGTGCATGCGGCGTTCAAGCCGCTGGACGGGCGCTTCCGCGATTTCATCGCCATTCCCAAGGCCAACGGCTACCAGTCGCTGCACACGGTGCTGTTCGGGCCCTACGGTTCGCCGATCGAGGTGCAGATCCGCACCGAGGAAATGGACCTGATCGCCGAACGCGGCGTGGCCGCGCACTGGACCTACAAGTTCGGCGGCGATACGCCCAACAGCGCGCAGAGCCGCGCCCACGCGTGGATCGTCGAGCTGATCGATTCGCAGCGCTCGGCCGGTTCCTCGCTGGAATTCCTCGACAACGTCAAGGTCGACCTGTTCCCGGACGAGGTCTACCTGTTCACGCCCAAGGGCAAGATCCTCGCCCTGCCGCGCAACTCCACGGCGCTGGATTTCGCCTATGCGGTGCACACCGACGTCGGCAACCGCGCGGTGGCCTCGCGCGTGGACAAGAAGCTGGTGCCATTGCGCACCCGGCTGGTCAGCGGGCAGACGGTGGAAGTGATCACCGCGCGCTCGGCTACGCCCAAGCCGCAGTGGCTGGAATTCGTGGTCAGCTCCAAGGCGCGCACCGCCATCCGCCACCAGCTCAAGCAGCTCGAGCACGAGGACGCGGTGCAGCTGGGCCACCGCATGCTCGACCGCGCGCTGGAGGCGATGGACAGCTCGATCGAACGCCTGCCCAAGGGCCGGCTGGACGCCTTCCTCGCCGAGCACCGCTACCCGCGCCTGGAGGCCTTCCTGGCCGATGTCGCGCTCGGCAACTGGATGCCGACCCAGGCCGCGCAGGCGCTGATGGCGCACGGCGAGCCGCGCGCCGGCGGCACCACGCAGCGCGCGCAGGAGAAGATCCTGATCAACGGCAGCGAGCGCGGCGTGGTCAGTTTCGCCGGCTGCTGCCAGCCGATCCCGGGCGACGAGATCATGGGCTACCACACCGCCGGCAAGGGCATCGTGGTGCACCGCATGGACTGCCCGAACCTGGCCGAGCTGCGCAAGTCGCCCGAGCGCTGGGTGCCGATCGGCTGGGACAGCAGCGTGGTCGGCGACTACGACACCGCGCTGGTGGTGGAAGTGGAGAACGGCACCGGCGTGCTGGCACAGCTGGCCGCGGCCATCGCCCAGAGCCAGTCCAACATCGAGCGCGTGGATTACCTGGACCGCGATTTCAACGCGGCGGTGCTGTGCTTCAACATCCAGGTGCGCGACCGCAACCACCTGGCCGAAGTGATGCGGCGGCTGCGCCGCCTGAGCGTGGTGCAGGCGGTACGCCGCCAATGAGCGCGGCCAACGGGTAGGGCGGGGCAACGCCCCGCCGTGGCCTCTACGGGGAAGCCCCGCCGGGCGCTGCCCCGCGCAACGGAACCCGCACCGCCTTGTAGAGCGGGGCAATGCCCCGCTGGAGCATTACCGGCCAAGCCCCGCGGGGCGTTGCCCGGCGCCACAGATGGAGGGCGGGGCAACGCCCCGCTGGGCTTTGCCGGCGACCCATATCAAATGCAGCCGCTCCCCAGGATTGCCGCGTGGGCCGCGGGTTCTCCACAAGCGATGTGCAACGCCATGCCGACAACCTGTGGATAACCGTCCGTGCGCATTGCGGGGCGGGCATCCGCGAGAGGTGGTGAAGAATTGTCCAGTGTCGCGCTGCCGGGGCATTGCCCCGCCCCCCACGGGAGCCGATG
>NZ_JASCOS010000051.1:0-24249 GCF_029959705.1 Stenotrophomonas sp. PS02297
CGCCCCACTACTCACACCCCCCCCCCCCCCCCGCCCCCCCCCCCCCCCCCCCCCCCCCCCCCCCCCCCCGGCGGCATCGGCGGGCGCCGTGACGGGATGAGGGGCCACCACCGGCGTGGTGCCCGCGCGCGATCCCGATGCGCGGGTGTTCCCGGTCTTCAAGCGGGTCCGGCCGGGGCACCCGATCCGGCCAGTCGCAGGCCGATGTCGGGTTCCAGGATCGGCTGCGGCAGGTGTGGGGCCGGGCCGTCCGCGCCATGACCGGCACGGCCGTGCTGCGGACGGCCTGCTCAGAAGTGGTAGACGAAGGCGATGGATTCTTCCAGCTGGTTGCGGCTGCCGAACTGCCGCACCAGCGGACTGGAGGCCGCGCCGCCGAGCAGGCGCGAGTAGTCGAGCGAGAACGCGAATCCGGTGTGCTGGCTGGTGGGGACGAAGGCCGAGTAGTTGGCCGACAGCTGCTGGCTGCCGCTGCCGGGCGACCATGCATCGGTCTGCAGTTGCGTGGCCGACTGCGCGGACACGCCGAAGTAGCGGTTCATCGCCGCGCGGTTCATGCCGCGCCAGCCCAGTTCCACGGAATGCTGGATGTACCAGACCTGCGGCAGGTCGCGGTCGTAGTAGGCCGCCAGGTAGGCACCGTTGCCGGTGAGGTCGTGGCCGAGTCGGGCGCCCAGCGCGCTGTGCCCGTCGAACTGGTATTCGGCATAGACGCCGCCATGTACCCGCGGCGACAGCGACGGGATTTTCCCGGCCAGCCGTGGGCCGAGATCGGAGCGGCTGCGGCCCCACAGGTAGTCGCCGTAGATGCCGGCTTCCCACGGCCCGTCATGCGGCAGGTGCAGGGTCAGGCCGTCGGTGCTGGACAGTTCGCCGACGCCGGGCATCTCGATGTCGAAGAACGGCACGGTCTGCCATTGGCGCTGGCCCGAACCGAGCCAGCCCGGCAGGTACTGGCCGCCGACGCCGAGCGCGATGTTGACCTTCCTGTCGCCATCGGTGGGGACATCGTCGGCTGCCCGTGCCTGTGCCGGCAGCAGCAAGGCGTTGGCGATGCCTAGGGCCAGTAGCAGGGGAAGCCGGAAAGAAGAAGAGGACATCGGGGCGGCACGCGGTGGGGGAACGTGATGGACCGCAGCATGCGGCCCAGGGTTCCCGGCGTCCATGGGGTAACCGTCTGAACAGGTTTCCGACATCGCTTAACGCTTCAGCACCCGGCGCCGGCCCGCGGGCCAGGAGAAAGGGACGCGAAAGAAACCCTGCCTAGAGTGCCCCATCAAGCGGATACGACGTTTTCCGAAGATGCTGGAGCGATGCATGCGTTGGACCATCCTGTGCGACTTCGATGGCACGGTGAGCGTGGAGGATGTGATCGACTCGCTGCTGAGCGAGTACGGCCGTCCGGGCTGGCAGCAGCTGGAAGACGACTGGCGCGCGGGGCGAATCGGCTCGCGGCAGTGCATGCGCGGGCAGGTGGAACTGCTGGAACTGGATCGCCCGACGCTGGACGCGCACCTGGACGCGGTGCGCATCGACCAGGGCTTTCCCGATTTCGTCGGGCATGCCGCTGCCGCGGGCGTGCCGCTGCGCATCGTCAGCGATGGCCTGGATCACGCGATCCACCGCATCCTCGCCCGGCACGGCCTGCAGGACCTGCCGGTGTCGGCGAACCACCTCGTTGCGCGCGCGCCCGATCGCTGGACGCTGGAGTCGCCGCTGCAGGCCGAAGGCTGCGGAAGCGGCACCTGCAAATGCAGCTTCGCCGCGCCGGGCCGCAGGCGCGATGACGAACGCGTGCTGCTCATCGGCGATGGCGCTTCCGATTTCTGTGTCGCCAACCGCGTCGATTTCGTCTTCGCCAAGCACAGGCTCATCGAGCATTGCCGCGCCGCCGGCATTCCCTACATGCCCATCGCCGGCTTCCAGGACGCCATCGAGCTGCTGCCGCGCCTGCTCGATGGAAGCCTGCTGCCGCCCGCCCATTCCCCGTTGCCGGCCGCGCTGCCGGCCTGACCGCCTCGAACCCACCAGGCCCTCCCGATGAATGCATTCGACAAGAACGTTGCCCCCCTGATCGACGATTCCCAGCTGCTCGCCGACGAGGCGCGCTACAGCTCCTTCGGCGACACCGTGCACTACGTGGACCCGCCGAAGATCTTCCACCGCTGCGAAGGCAGCTACATGTTCGATGCGCAGGGCACGCCGTTCCTGGACCTGCAGATGTGGTACTCGGCGTGCAATTTCGGCTATTCCAACAAGCGCCTGAACGACGTGCTCAAGGACCAGATCGACCAGCTGCCGCAGGTCGCCAGCCAGTACCTGCACCCGACCCGCGTGCAGCTGGCCAAAACCATCGCGGTGGATGCCAGGGAAAAATTCGGCCTTGATGGCCGCGTGCACTTCAACGTCGGCGGCGCGCAGGCGATCGAGGATTCGCTGAAGATCGTGCGCAACGCGCGCGGCGGCAAGAGCCTGATGTTCGCCTTCGAGGGCGGCTACCACGGCCGTACCCTGGGCGCCTCGTCGATCACCTCCAGCTACCGCTATCGCCGCCGTTACGGCCACTTCGGCGAGCGCGCGATGTTCATTCCGTTCCCGTATCCGTTCCGTCGCCCGAAGGGCATGACCCCGGACGAGTACTCCGATCATTGCGTGTGGCAGTTCGAGCGCCTGTTCGAGAGCGAATACAACGGCGTGTGGGACCCCAAGGTAGGCCAGGCCGAATACGCCGCGTTCTACGTCGAGCCGATCCAGGGCACCGGCGGCTATGTCATCCCGCCGCGCAATTTCTTCACCGGCCTCAAGCGCGTGCTGGACAAGTACGGCATCCTGATGGTCGTCGACGAGATCCAGATGGGCTTCTGGCGCACCGGCAAACTGTGGTCGATCGAGCACTTCGGGGTGACCCCGGACGTGCTGGTGTTCGGCAAGGCGCTGACCAATGGCCTGAACCCCCTGTCCGGCCTGTGGGCGCGCGAGGAGCTGATCAACCCGACCGTGTTCCCGCCGGGTTCCACCCATTCCACGTTCAACTCCAATCCGCTGGGCACCCGCCTGGGCCTGGAAGTACTGAAGCTGGGCAGGGAAATGGACTACGAGCGCACCGTGCCGGAGAAGGGCGCGTACTTCCTCGACGGCCTGCGCGGGCTGCAGAAGAAGCATCCGGAGATCGGCGACGTCGACGGCCTGGGCCTGGCGCTGCGTGCGGAGATCTGCCAGACCGACGGCTTCACCCCGAACAAGGAGCTGCTCGACCGCATGGTCGACATCGGCCTGGCCGGCGACCTGCTGCACCAGGGCAAGCGCATGGGCTTGGTGCTGGATGTCGGTGGCTGGTACAAGAACGTCATCACCTTCGCGCCGTCGCTGGACATCACGCACGAGGAGATCGACACCGCGATCGCCCTGCTGGACCAGCTGATCGGCAAGGCGAAGTAATACGCGGTCCGCATGGCCGCCGCGCTCCGTGTGTGGGCGCGGCGGGCTCCGGATCGAGATGCAGTACCCACCCAGGAGGACGCACGATGAACGCAGTTCCGGATGTGGACGCCATTCGTACCACGATCAACGACATGATCCTCAAGCATATGCAGGGCAACATCGACCCAGCGGCGCTGACGCCGCAGGCGACGTTGAAGGACATCGGCGTCGCCTCGCTGGATGCGGTCGAGCTGATCTTCGACCTGGAGGAACACTTCGACTTCACTTTCCCGGACAGCCGCGCCGACAGCCTCGGCAGCGACACCCTGCAGGACCTGGTCGATGCCGTGGTGCAGGGCCTGCGCGACAAGGACCAGGCCGCCGGAGGCTGAAATGCGCGCCGACGCACAACGGGTAGTCGTGACCGGCATGGGCGCGGTCAGCGCCTTCGGCCTGGGCGTGCCGGCGCTGTGGGCCGGGTTGAGCGAGGGCCGCTGCGCAATCGCGCCGCTGCGCCACGAGCGCGCGGCCGAGATGCGCGTGCGCGTCGCCGCGCAGGTGCCGGAGGACTACACGCCCGAACCGCATTTCAGCCGCGAGGTACTGCCGCAGCTGGACCGGGTGGCGCAGTTCGCCCTGCTGGCGGCCGGCGAAGCGATCGCCCAGTCCGGTCTCCGCTTCGAGCCCGGCGGCAGCGCCGAGCGCACCGGCTGCATCGTCGGTACCGCGGTGGGCGGCGAGAACACGCAGGACGAGCAGTCGCGCCGCCTCTATGCCGAGAATGCGCAGCGCCTGCACCCGCTGACCATCATCCGCGCCATGACCAATGCGGCGGCCAGCCAGATCAGCATGCGCCATGGGCTGCATGGCCCGAGTTTCGTCGTCGCCAGCGCCTGTGCGTCCAGCAACCACGCCATCGCCCAGGCGGTGCAGCTGATCCGCGCCGGTGCGATGGACGTGGCGCTGGCCGGCGGCAGCGAGGCCAGCCTGAGCTACGGCGCGATGCGTGCCTGGGAAGCGATGCGCGTGCTCGCCGACGACACCTGCCGGCCGTTCAGCGCCAACCGCAAGGGACTGGTGCTGGGCGAGGGCGCGGCCATGTTCGTGCTCGAATCGCTGGAACATGCGCAGCGGCGCGGCGCCACGGTGCTGGGCGAGATCGCGGGCGTCGGCATGAGTTCGGATGCCGGCGACATCGTCGCGCCGGACATGGCCGGCGCGGCATCGGCGATGCGGACCGCGCTGGCCGATGCGGGAATGGAGCCGGCGCAGGTCGATTACGTCAACGCGCACGGCACCGCCACGCTGGCCAACGACATCAACGAGGTGCGCGCCATCGCGCAGGTATTCGGCGCGCATGCGCGCCAGGTGGCGGTGTCATCGACCAAGTCCATGCACGGCCACGCGCTGGGCGCGTCCGGTGCGCTGGAACTGGTGGCGGTACTGCGCGCGATGGCCGAATCGCGCGTGCCGCCGACGATCAACATGGACAGCCTCGACCCGCAGTGCGAGGGCGTGGACCACGTGCTGGGCAGCGCACGCGCCATGCCGGTCACCGCCGCGCTGAGCAATTCGTTCGCCTTTGGTGGCCTGAACGCGGTGCTGGCGCTCCGCAGTGCCTGAACGGAAATGAACGGCCGATACGACACCGCGCTGGAGCCGGGCACCCTGGTCCGCCAGTTCGTCGCGCATCCACCACAGGGTTTCGAAGCCGCGTTGTCCGCCGCGGGCGTGCCGGTGTTCCTCGCCGACTACGACCTGACCACTACCCTGGACGAGGCGATGTGCCAGCGCCTGCGGGCATTGCCCGGCCATCGCCGCTGGCAGCACTGGCTGCGCTGGAGGACGCGCTTCGTCGGCTGTACCGCCACCGAGTACATGCCGCTGCCGCATGGCGTCGACCCGCAGGCGCTGGTGGCCGAACTCCTCGAGCGCCACGGTCGCGACAGCCGGCTGCTGATCGTCAAGGACCTGGCCGTGGACTCGCCGTTGCTGGGGGTGCGCGAGAACCGCCACGCCGGCGCCTTTGTCGAAGCCCTGCGCGAAGCCGGCTTCGTGCTGCTGGAAGGCATGCCGCTGGCCTGGGTGGCGATCGATTTCGAATCGGTGGACGAGTACCTGTCGCGCCTGTCGGCGAGCCGGCGCAAGGACATCCGCCGCAAGCTCAGGGCGCGCGACGGGCTGGACATCCGCTGCTTGGAAACCGGCGACGCCTGGTTCGACGAAGCCGCAGTGCGCCGCTGCCATGAGCTGTACCTCAACGTACATGCGCAGAGCCAGGTGCATTTCGACCTGCTGACCGGAGACTACCTCAGGGCGCTGCTGCAGGACCGCGACAGCAGCGGCCGCATGTTCCTGTACTTCGAGGCGGACACGCTGATCGGCTGGAACCTGTGCTACCTGTACGAGGGCAAGCTCGTGGACAAGTACGTCGGCTTCCTCTATCCGCAGGCGCGCGAACGCAACCTGTATTTCGTCAGCTGGATGCACAACCTGCAGTACGCGTTGGACCAGGGCCTGGGCCACTACGTCGCCGGCTGGACCGATTCGCGCATCAAGCGGTATCTCGGCGCCAGCATCACCCCGACCTGGCATGCGGTACGCGCGCGCAATCCCTTGCTGAGGGCGGTGCTGCGGCGCTGCGCGCATCTGTTCCAGGGCGAAGCCGATGGCGGAGGTTGAGCATGGAGGCTGATGCGCTGCGGTCCCCGGTCGTACTCGATGTGGACGGTTCGGTGCTGCCGCTCGGCGGCGAGCGCGTCGTCGCGCTGCAGGACTGGCAGGAGGAACTGCGTTTTGCCTGTTCGCGGGCCAGCCTGCGCCGGTTCTCGGCCCTGCTCGACGAACGGCTGCCGGCCCGCCATGGCACGGTGCTGTTCGGCAGCGGCGATTTCCACCACCTGAGCTATCCGCTGCTGCGCCGCCTGGATGCCGGTGCCCGGTACCAGCTGGTGGTGCTGGACAACCATCCGGACAACATGCGCTACCCGTTCGGCATCCACTGCGGTTCCTGGGTCGGCTGGGCGGCGGCGTTGCCGCAGATCAGCCACGTGCATGTGCTGGGCATCACCTCGCACGACATCGGCAGCGCGCACGCCTGGGAGAACCGCTGGCGGCCGCTGCTGTCGGGCAGGCTCACCTATTGGAGCATGGGCGTGCCGGTGCGCTGGGCGCGGTACATGGGCCTGGGCCGTGGCTTCCGCAGTTTCGATTCGCCTTCGGCGCTGGTGGAAGCCTTCGTCGCGGAGCAGCAGCGGCGGCCGCAGCCGACCTACCTGTCCATCGACAAGGACGTGTTCGCCGAAGAGGTGGCGCGCACCAACTGGGACCAGGGGCGTTTCCGCCTCGGCCATGCGCTGGCGGTGATCCACGCGCTGCACGAGGGCGGGCTGGTGGGCAGCGACATCACCGGCGAGGTGTCGCAGTACCGCTACCTCAGCCGGATCAAGCGGCTGTTGTCGGCGCTGGATGGGCAGCCGGAGATTCCCGGCCATACCCTGCATGCATGGCAGGCGCAGCAGCGCGAGGTGAACCAGCGCCTGCTGTCGGCGCTGGCCGAGGTGCCGGGCGCGGGGCCGCGCTGAGATGGACGTGCACGGCTGGGCGCCGGTGATGTGGCTGGCCGATCACGTGGTGACGCCGGCGCTGCAGGCGCTGGGGCGCCACGACGATCCCCATGACATCGCCATCGCGCTGCTGCTGACCGCGCTGCAGCTGACGCTGATCGCCGGCGTGTTCCGGCCGCTGGAAAGCCTGTGGCCTGCCGAACGCTGGCAGGACCGGAACCTGACCCGCGTGGACCGCACCTACACCCTGCTGATGCTGCTGGGGCTGTTCCCGCTGTTCAGTTACCTGGTGCTGGCGCCGCTGGCCTCGCTGGGCGGCAGCCCCGAGACGGTGCAGGGACCGCACGGTCTGCGCGCGTGGGTGCCATGGTTCCAGCAGCATCCGTGGCTGCTGTTCGCGGTCTATTACCTGCTGTACGACTTCGTCTACTACTGGATGCACCGCGCCCAGCACGCGATTCCGTGGTGGTGGGCGCTGCACAGCCTGCACCACAGCCAGCGCCAGCTGAGCTGCTGGTCGAACGACCGCGGCAGCTGGCTGGACGGCATGCTGCAGTCGGTGATCCTGGCAGGGGTAGGGCTGCTGGCCGGAGTGGAAGCCGACGAATTCGCCGCGCTGATGCTGCTCGGCGAACTGGTGCAGAACTACTCGCATACCAATGTCCGTTTCGGCTTTGGCCGCTGGGGCAGCCGGGTGGCGGTGGATCTTGTCTTCCACCGCCTGCACCACATGGTCGTGGATCCGCAGCGGCCGGGCCTGCACAACTGCAATTTCGGCCAGGTGTTCGCCTTCTGGGACGTGCTGTTCGGCACCGCGCTGTATGGCGAGCCGATCCGTCCGACCGGCGTGGCCGATCCGGTGGTCGATGCCGACAACCAGCGCGGTGTGCTTGCCATGCAATGGCATGCGGTACGCCGCTTCTGGGGCACGGTGCGGCGACCGCTGGGCTGGAAATTCGGCGAGGTGGCTTTCAGCGAGGATTGCGAGCCGGTTCCTGTCGAACATGCCTCCGTCGAACATGCTCCGGTCGAGCACGACGACACGGCGCATCCGTCCACGAAGTCGTAGCGCCGGGCGATGCCAGCTTGGGGGCTTGATCGGGAATGCTGCAGCGGGGCGTAGCGCCGCTCTACAGGGTGAAATACCCATTCGGGTAAGCCCCGCTATGGGGCGAGCGCGGCGCGCAGTTCCTCGACGACGACCTCGAAGCGGGCGTCATCCAGCCACGGGCTGTTGCCGATGGTCAGCGTGCGCGCGGCGAAGTCGCGTGCGTTGGGCGTGTCCACGGCGGGGACGATGCCGCGCAGGTAGGCGTAGTCGGGCAGGGCGTGGATGAACATGCGGCTCACGCCGAGTCCGCGCGTCCACAGCCGCCGCAGGGCGGCGTCGCGCTGGCCGCCGTCGGCAAACCGCAGCATCAGCAGCGGCCATACTCCCCGTGCTCCGGGCGGGTCGTCGTGGACCTGTACGCCTGGCAGCTCCCGCAGCCGGGCGTTCCAGCGTTGCGCACGCGCCCGGCCCTCGTCGAGGAAGGCCGGCAGGCGCGTGGCGGCGCGGTTGCCGACGGCGCGGCGCCAGCGGCCGACGCGGTGTTGCGGGATCTGCAGTGGAAACACGTCGCCGACCGCCGCTTCCGGATCGCCAGCGGCCAGCGCGCGCCGCAGCGGCCGGCCATAGGCCAGCGGCAGCAGCGAAGGGCGGTAGCATGCGGCGAGCCCGAGCAGTTCCACGCTGCGCCGCAGCTCCCAGCGCCAGTCGCTGTGGATGTGCTGCCGTGAGATCCGGCCCAGCAGTGCGCGCAGGTCAGGGTCGCGGGCGAGCAGCAGGCCGCCTTCGAACAGGCTCAGGCCCTTGCCGGCGGCGAGGCTGAAGAGGCCGATGTCGCCGCGCAGGCCGACGCTGCGGCCGCGATCGACGGCGCCCAGCGCCTGCGCGGCATCCTCGATGACGAAGATGCCATGGCGGCCGGCGATGGCGCAGGCGCGCTCCACGTCGGCGACGCGGCCACCGAGGTGGGTTGGAACCACCGCCAGCGTGTCCGTGTCGCAGAGGGCCGTGAGCGCGTGGTGGTCGAAGTCGAAGCCCCCCGGCGCCAGATCGCACAGGCGCAGTTCCAGCCCGAGGCTGTGCACCGCGATGGCGACCAGCGGGCAGGTATAGGCGGGCACGATCACCACGCGCCGCTGCGGCTGCAGTTGCTGCAGGGTCTGCAATGCGATGCGCAGCGCCGAGGTGCCCGAGCACTCCAGCTGCATCGGCGGCGTACCCAGCAGCTGGGCCAGTGTGTCGCCCAGTTCCGCGTCCCCCGGCAGGAAATCCCGCCACCGCAACGGGAGCCCGGCGGTGGGCGGCAGTTCGCCGGGAAAGCGCCGGCTCATTCCTGCGTGTCGCCGGCAGGGGCCGGTGAATGCGGATCGTCGGATTCGGCGACGCCGAGACAGACGATGCCGGCCACGATCAGGGCCGCGCCGAGCAGGTGTAGCGGGCCGACAGGTTCGTGCAGCAGCCAGGCCGAAAGCAGCAGCACGCTGACCACCTCCAGGTGCGAGGCGGCGAACGCGGGCCCGATCGGAGCGTGCTTGAGCAGGCTCATCCAGGTGAAGAACGCGCCGATGTAGCCGAGGATGGCGCCGTACACCCAGGGCTGGGACAGCACCCGCAGCACCCAGGCGGTATTGGCCTCCACCGGCAGCGCGCCGTCGCCGGCCAGCTTGAAGCACAGCTGGGCCAGGGTGTCGAAGGCCATCAGCAGCGGGAACCCGACCAGGTACAGGCGCCTCATCCGGCCACCCCCACCACGGCCACGCCAAGGCTGACCAGCAGCATGCCGGCCACGCGCAGGCGGGTCAGGCGTTCCTTGAACAGGAAGCGCCCGGCGAGCATCAGCGCGACGATGTTGATCGAGCCGAGCAGCACGCCGCGCGAGAGCGGCACCAGCGACAGGAAGGCGATCCAGACCACGAATTCCAGCACGTAGCAGGCGATGCCCAGGCCCAGCCACGGCCGCGACAGCATGTGCTTCCAGCGCGCGAAGCCTTCGCCGGCATCCGGATCCCCCGCCGCCGCCTTGAACGCCAGTTGCCCGCCGGTATCCAGCAGCACGTTGAGCAGCCACAGGGTGACGACGAGCGCGGACATCAGGCGGCGTCGGCCAGCGTCCGGCCGGCGGCGATGGCGTTGAAGAACTCGGCGCTGCGCTCGATCAGCAGGCGCCGTTCGCGGTCGATCGTGATCATGTGGTAGCTGTTTTCCAGGATCAGCATTTCGGTGGGGCCGGCGACGCGCGCGGCCACCAGCCGGGCGTTGTCGAGGCTGGCGATGTCGTCCTCGCGCGCGTGCGCGATCAGGCACGGGGCGACAACCTTTGGCAGGCGCGGCTTCACCCAGGCGGCCAGCCCATGCATTTCGGCCAGCGCCGGCCATGGGTTGCCGGGCAGGCCGGCGGCGGCGCTGTCGCCGGACAGCATCGAGGCGCTGACCTGGGCACGGATGCGCTCGTCGCGCAGCCCGTAGGGCGGCTCCTCCATGAACATGCGGTTGCGGCCGATGCCCAGCCGCTTGAACAGCGGCAGCAGGAACGACAGTTTCGCGATCGCGGGGATGTTCCAGCCGTCATAGCGGAAGGTGGCGCCGTATACGCCGACTCCTGCGACCAGTTCAGGACGCTCGGCGGCCAGCGCCAGCGCCAGCACCGCGCCCATCGACAGTCCGCCGACGAACAGCGTGTCCACCCGCGCGCGCAGGCGTTCGGCGGCACGTTCGACGCCGCCGTACCAGTCCTGCCAGCGGGTGGCGACCAGTTCCTCGACGCTGCCGCAATGGCCGGGCAGCTGCACCCCGTGCACGGTGAAGCCGGCATTGGCCAGGCCCTTGCCGAGCAGGCGCATCTCCATCGGCGTGCCGGTCAGGCCGTGGATCAGCAGCACGCCGCTGCGGCCGCCTTCGAACAGAAACTCCTGGGAACCTGGCATCGTCACGCATTCACCTTCCTGCAGATGGGCGAAGGATCGCAGCCGGCCTTTTCGCCAGCCTTTCAGGCCCGGCAATGGACCGGCGTGTATTCATCAACGGTAACGTTGGAGGTTCCGTAGCGCCGGGCGCCGCCCGGCAGGGGCCTCACCGACAAGGCGCAGGCGGGGCGTGGCCCCGCTCTACGGGGTAAGCCGGGGCAGCAGGATGGAAACCTTGAGACCATGCGGAACCGAAGTCTGGTAGTGGATCGTGCCGCGGAAGTGCTCCACCGCTTCATGCGCGATCGCAAGTCCCAGCCCGGTACCGTTTTCCTGCGTACCGGCGACCCGATAGAAGCGTTCGCCCAGGCGTGCCATCGCCGCCTCGGGAACGCCGGGGCCATCGTCCTCGACGTAGAGCTCGACTTGGTTGCCGCTGGCCGCGATGCCGACCGTGACCGTCGCGCCGCGGCCGGCGTAGTGCAGGGCGTTGTCGATCAGGTTGTCCAGTGCCTCCTGCAGCACCGGCGCATAGCCGGGAACCCGCAGGGTTTCGTCCGGCCGCTGGTAGCCCAGGTCGACGCCGGCGCGGATCGCCTCGGGCACGCGCATGGCGACCCATTCGGGCACCAGCGCGGTCAGGTCCAGCGTCTCCACCACCGCCGGCGAGGCCTGCGCGCGGGTCAGCGCCAGCAGCTGGCCGGAGACGCGGGCGGTGCGCTGGTTGAGGCGGCGCACGTGTTCCAGCGCCTCGGTCCGGGTCTTGCCGTCGGTGGCGCTCAACGCGCGGTCCACATGCAGGCTGATGCCGGCCAGCGGCGTGCGCAGCTGGTGCGCGGCATCGGCGACGAAGCGCTCCTGCAGCGCGATCATTTCCGCCAGGCGCCCGAACAGGCCATCGATGGTCTCGATCAGCGGCAGGATTTCGCGCGGCACGTCCGGGTTGGAGATCGGCGCAAGGTCGCGCTTGCGCTCGGCCAGCTGCCGGGTCAGCGGGCGCAGGATGCGCAGGCCGTGATTGACCCCGAACCAGACCAGCGCGCCGACGCACAGCATCAGCAGGGCCATCATCGGGATGGTGATCATCAGGATTTCCTGGGCGCGCTGGCGGCGGTCGTCGAAGGTCTCGCCGACGGTCACCGCCAGCCGGTCGCCCGGGTCGGTCGCGCTCTGGATGCACAGTGTGGCCAGGCGCACTTTCTGCTGGTTGAGGTGTGCGCTGTACAGCAGCGGCGTCGAATCGACGCAGTCCCGGGACTTGGCCACCGCGCTGAAATCGGCATTGCTGACCAGGATGCCGTGGTGCAGGCTGTCCACGTTGAAATAGCCGTGGCCGTCGGGATCGTATTCGAGCAGGAAGCGCGCCTGCGGCGACAGTTCCCCGCTCAACGGCATGGTCTGCAGCATCCGCGCGAAGGACTGCGTGTCGTCGAGCAGGTTGCGGTCGTGCAGGTGGTTGGAATAGGCCAGCGCGATGCGATAGGTGATCACCGCGTTGAGCAGCAGCAGGACCAGCATCGGCAGCGCCAGGAACGCCAGCAGGCGCCGGCGCAGGCTGGGATGGCGCGCGCGCAGCGTGCTCACTCGGCCGCTTCCTCCAGCATGTAGCCCAGCCCGCGCACGGTGCGGATGCCCATGCCGCCTGGGCGCAGCTTGCGCCGCAGCCGGTGCAGGGCGATGTCCAGGCCGTTGTCGGTCAGTTCCTCGTCCCAGCTGCACAGGGCTTCGACTAGCTGCGCGCGCGAGCTGATGCGGTCCGGGCGGGTGGCCAGCGCCGAGAGCAGGCCGAACTCGCGGGCGGTGAGCTCCAGCGGATCGGTGTTCATCCAGACGCGGTGCCCGGGCAGGTCCAGGCGCAGCCTGCCGATGCGCAGTTCCGGCTGGCCGTTGCTGGTGACCCGGCGCAGCTGGGCGCGCACCCGCGCTTCCAGTTCGTCCACCGCAAAGGGCTTGATCAGGTAGTCGTCGGCGCCGAGGTCCAGGGTGCGCACCCGTTCCTGCAGGCCATCGCGCGCGGTCACCACCAGCACCGGCAGGCTGTCGCCGCGCTGGCGCAGGCGCTGCAGCACCGCGGTGCCCTCAAGCGACGGCAGGCCCAGGTCGAGGATCAGCATGTCGTAGCGGATCGAGGCCAGCGCCGCGTCCGCCTGCGCGCCATCGCCGACGTGATCCACGGCATGTCCCTGCCGCTGCAGCGAGGCACACACCCCGGCGGCGATGTCGCGGTCGTCTTCGGCAACCAGGATGCGCATGCGATCGTTCCCCGCTCGGAACCATAGGCCAAGGGCGGCAAGCGTGGCATGGCCGGTGTCCAATCAATGTCGGCGCGCCGGTACCGGCACTGCCGCCGTTCATGATGGCGGCAGTATCGGCCGGACCGGCTTTCAGGGCGCTTTCGGCGGCGTCCGGCGCGCCAGCACCGCCTCGCGGTGGGCGATGTAGGCGTTGGCGGCGAGGATGATGGCCGCGCCCAGCAGGGTCCAGCGGTCCAGGGGTTCGTCGAAGAGCAGCCAGCCCAGGGCGACCACCAGCGGCAGCTGGGTGAAGCTGATCGGTGTCAGCGCCGACAACTCGCCCAGCCTGAGCGCGCGCGTCCATAGCAACTGGCCGACCGTGCCCAGCACGCCGGTGGCCACCAGCCACAGCCAGGCGATGCCGGTCGGCCAGGTCCACACGAACAGTGCCGGCACCAGCGACAGCGGTACCCAGAACACGTAGGTGTAGAGCACCACCGTATCCGGGCCATCGATGCGGGTGAGCTGCTTGATCTGGATCGACACCAGTGCGCTGAGCATGGCCGCGGCCACCGCGATCAGGCTGCCGGCCTGGAAGCCGTGCGAGCCGGGCCGCACGATCACCAGCACGCCGATGAAGCCGGCGATCACCGCGGCCCAGCGGCGCGCGCGCACGGTCTCGCCCAGCCACAGCACCGCGGCGATGGTCACGAACAGCGGCGTGGAATAGGACAGCGAGATGGCCTGCGACAGCGGCAGGTGGCCCAGCGCCCAGAAGGCGCACAGCATCGAGGCCAGGCCGATCGCGCTGCGCACCAGGTAGCGCGGCAGCTGCTGCGTGCGCAGCGGCGCGTGGCCGGGGCGCAGCAGCATCGGCAGCAGCGCGAGCAGGCCGAAGGCATTGCGGAAGAAGGCCACTTCCTGGGTCGGCACGTAGGCCGTGGCGTAGCGGATGGCGATGGCCATCAGGCCGAAGGCCATGGCGCTGCCGAACATCAGCAGCGCCGCGCGCAGCGGAGCGGGGCGGCTTGCCGTGGTGGTGGCGTTCACCAGCGCGCGCCGACCAGCCGCGGTTCGGGCTCGATCGGCACGCCGAAGGTTTCCAGCACCGAGGCGGAGATGCGGCGGGCGAAGGCCAGCAGGTCCGCGCCGCTGGCGTTGCCGTGGTTGACCAGCACCAGCGCGTGGTCCGGTGACACGCCGGCATCGCCCTCGCGCCGGCCCTTCCAGCCGCAGGCCTGGATCATCCAGGCCGCCGACAGCTTGCGGTTGCCGTCGTCGTCGCCGGGGAACACCGGCAGCGCTGGGTACTGTTGCGCAAGCACCTCGACCTGTTCGCGCGGCAGGATCGGGTTCTTGAAGAAGCTGCCGGCGTTGCCGAGCACGTCCGGGTCGGGCAGCTTGCGGCGGCGGATGGCGATGACCGCATTGGCCACGTCGGCGGCCACCGGCAGTTCCACGCCCATGGCGTGCAGTTCCTCGCCGATGCCGGCGTAGTCCAGGCGCAGTTCGTGCAGCAGCGGCAGGCGGAACTGCACCGCGGTGATCAGGTAGCGGTCGGCTTCGTGCTTGAACAGGCTGTCGCGGTAGCCGAAGCGGCAGGCCGCCTGGTCCAGCTGCACCCATTCCTGTTGCCGGGTGTCCCAGGCTTCGACGGCCTGGATGAATTCGCCGACCTGGGCGCCGTAGGCACCGATGTTCTGGATCGGCGCGGCGCCGACGGTGCCGGGGATCAGCGCCAGGTTCTCCAGCCCGGACAGGCCTTCGGCCAGCGACCACAGCACCAGCTCATGCCAGACCACGCCGGCGCCGGCGCGAACCACGGTGTGGTCGGCGCGGTGCTCGAGGATGGCGACCTCGCGGTTGTCGAAGCACAGCACGGTGCCTTCCGGGTCGGCGGCGAGCAGCACGTTGCTGCCGCTGCCGAGCACCAGCAGCGGCGACGGCGCCACCGCGGCCAGCGCCTCGGGCAGGGCGGCCGCGTCGCTCACGCGCAGCAGGCGCGGCGCACGGGCGGCGACATGGAAGGTGTTGAGCGAATGCAGCGGGGCGTTTTCGGTCAGCGACCAGGGTGCAGCGGTTGTCATAGGGGGGCGACGGCGCCTCGGGACGGGGCCTCGCGGCGGCGGCGGATGGCGTCCACGCATTCGCCGATCAGCGCCGGGCCGCGGAAGACCAGGCCGCTGTAGCACTGCACCAGGGTCGCGCCGGCGGCCATCTTCGCCACCGCGTCGGCGCCGGACTGGATGCCGCCCACGCCGATCAGCGGGATGCGTTCGGGCAGGCGCGCGCGCAGGCGGCGCAGTACCAGGGTGGACTGGCCCAGCAGTGGCGCGCCGGACAGGCCGCCGGTCTCGGCGGCGCGCGGATCGTGCTCGATGCCTTCGCGGCCGATGGTGGTGTTGGTGGCGATCACGCCGTCCACTTCCAGTTCGCCCAGCACGCGCGCGGCCGCCTCGATGTCGCGGTCGCTCAGGTCGGGCGCGACCTTGACCAGCATCGGAACGCGCCGGCCATGCTGGGCGGCCAGGCGTTCCTGCGCCTCGCGCAGGCCGCCGACCAGCCGCCGCAACGCCTGCTCTTCCTGCAGCTCGCGCAGGCCGGCGGTGTTGGGCGAGGAGATGTTGACGGTGATGTAGTCGGCCAGCGGGTACACCTTCTCCATGCAGGCCAGGTAGTCGGACAGCGCTTCCTCGTTGGGAGTGTCCTTGTTCTTGCCGATGTTGATGCCCAGCGGCCCGGTGCGCTGGCGGCTGCGCTCGACATTGCGCACCAGCGCATCGACGCCGGCGTTGTTGAAGCCCATGCGGTTGATGATCGCCGCATGCCGCGGCAGCCGGAACAGGCGTGGCTTCGGGTTGCCGGCCTGCGGGCGCGGGGTGACCGTGCCGATCTCGACGAAGCCGAAGCCCAGGCCGAACAGCGCGTCGATGTGCTCGCCGTTCTTGTCCAGCCCCGCCGCCAGCCCGACCGGGTTGGGGAAGTCCAGGCCGAACGCGGCGGTCGGCATCGGCGCCGGCCGCGCCGCGATCAGCGGCGTGGTGCCGGTGCGCCACGCCAGCTCCAGCGCGGACAGCGTCAGGCCATGGGCGCGTTCGGCGTCGAGGGCGAACAGGAAGGGGCGGGCAAGCGGGTACATGCTGTTTCAGTCCAGCGTACCGATGAAGGCACGGGTTCGGTATTCGAAGGCGACCCGTCCGTCCACCGCATGGGCGTCGAACAGGGCGCGCAGGGCCTCCAGCATCGGCGCATGCCGCGGATGGCCGGCCTGCGGCGCATAGGAGGAAGAAAGGAGGCGGCCGCGCAGGCCGTCGAAGTCCAGGTGCTGCGTGTTCGGCAACTGGACCATGCCGCGCAGGCCGTCGCCGAACCAGGCGCGCATCGTCGCATCGTCCTGGTAGCGCTCGGCCACCGCGTTGTAATCGGTGCCGTAGTCCTGCAGCAGCTGTTCGTAGGCGGACAGGAACGGCGAGACGTCGAGCAGGCGCGAGTTCCAGTACACCAGCGCCATCCCGCCCGGCCGCAGGATGCGCCGCCATTCCGGCCGCACCGCCTCGGTGTTGAACCAGTGGAAGGCCTGGGCGACGCTGATCAGGCCGACACTGGCGTCGTCCAGGGTGGTGGCTTCGGCGGTGCCGGCGGCGAAGCCCAGCTGCGGATGATCGTGCGCCAGCCAGCGCTCGGCGGCCTGCCGCATCGCGGCGTTGGGCTCGACCGCGACCACCGGGTGGCCGGCGTCGAGGAACATCAGGGTGGAAATACCGGTGCCGGCGCCGATGTCGGCGACCGGCGTGGCGGCGGGCACCCCGATCTGGCCATGCAGCCAGTCCAGCAGGGCCGTCGGATAGCCGGGCCGGTAGCGGACATAGTCCGCCACCCGGCTGCTGAAACGTTGGGTCGAATCGGCCGGAGCGCTCACGCGTGCCTCAGGAGTTCAATGCGGCGATCCAGGCCAGGCCACCGAAGAACAGGATGAAGGCGAGGATGCCGAGCACCCACATCGCCACCGACAGCCAGCCCAGCACCAGGCCGGTGACGGCCAGGCCATCGCCGTCGAGCTGGCCGTTGCTGCGGCGGATCTCGCCGCGCGCCATATGGCCGAAGATGATGCCGCCGATGCTGCCCAGGAACGGCAGCAGGGTCCAGCCGAGGATGCCGGCGACCAGGGCGATCACGGCATAGCTGCTGGTCTGTCGTGGTGCGGGAATGCTCATCGGTGGGACTCCGTTGCGGGTGGAAAAAAGCCCCTGTCCGGGGCGAAAAGGCGCGGCCTGCGCGTCACTGCCGCGCAGGCCTTGGAGCGCGCGCCGCCGGCCTGGGCCGGGGCGCGGGTTGACGAGGGGGCGGGGCTGTTCCGCACCCTCATCCGGCGCTTCGCGCCTCCCCCTCTCCTGGCGGGAGACGGGGAAACACCATCACAGGTCGAACTTGATGCCCTGGGCCAGCGGCAGCGAATCGGAGTAGTTGATGGTGTTGGTCTGGCGGCGCATGTAGACCTTCCACGCGTCCGAACCGGACTCGCGGCCGCCGCCGGTTTCCTTCTCGCCGCCGAAGGCGCCACCGATCTCGGCGCCGGAGGTGCCGATGTTGACGTTGGCGATGCCGCAGTCGCTGCCGGCGGCCGACAGGAACTTCTCGGCCGACTTCAGGTTGGTGGTGAAGATCGACGAGGACAGGCCCTGCGGCACGCCGTTCTGCATGTCGATGGCTTCGTCCAGGGTCGAGTACTTCATCACGTACAGGATCGGCGCGAAGGTCTCGTGCTGGACGACCTCGTCGCTGTTCTTCAGGCCGGTGACGATCGCCGGCAGCACGAAGTTGCCTGCGCGATCAATGGCGGTGCCGCCGGTCTCGACGGTGCCGCCGGCGGCCTTGGCCTTGGCGATCGAGGCCAGGAATTGCTGCACGGCTTCCGGGCTGTTCAGCGGGCCCATCAGGTTGGCCGCATCCAGCGGGTCACCGATCTTGCCCTCGACCTGCTTGTAGGCCTTGATCAGGGTGGCCAGCACGTTGTCATAGATCGATTCGTGCACGATCAGGCGGCGGGTGGTGGTGCAGCGCTGGCCGGCGGTGCCGACGGCGCCGAACACGATGCCCGGCACGGCCAGCTTCAGGTCGGCGGTCTCGTCCAGGATGATGGCGTTGTTGCCGCCGAGTTCCAGCAGGCAGCGGCCCAGGCGCTTGGCCACGACCTGGTTGACGGTGCGGCCGACCTGGGTGGAGCCGGTGAAGGAGATCAGCGGCACGCGGGTGTCGGCGACCAGCCTTTCCGACAGGGCGGTGCCGGCGTCGTTGATCAGGAAGAAGATGTCCGGGAAGCCGCCTTCCTTCAGTGCCTCGTTGCAGATCTTCATCGAGGCGATGGCGGTCAGCGGGGTCTTGTTGGACGGCTTCCAGATGCACACGTCGCCGCAGATCGCGGCCAGGAACGAGTTCCACGCCCACACCGCGACCGGGAAGTTGAACGCCGAGATGATGCCGACCAGGCCCAGCGGCTGGTACTGCTCGTACATGCGGTGGCCGGGGCGCTCGGAATGCATGGTGTAGCCGTACAGCATGCGGCTCTGGCCCAGCGCGAAGTCGGCGATGTCGATCATCTCCTGCACTTCACCGTCGCCTTCCGGCTTGGACTTGCCCATTTCCAGCGCGACCAGCGAGCCCAGCGCGTCCTTGTGCCTGCGCAGTGCTTCTCCGCACAGGCGCACGGCCTCGCCGCGGCGCGGTGCCGGGGTGGTGCGCCACACCTTGTAGGCTTCCTGGGCGCGGGCGACGATGGTTTCGTAGTCGGCCTCGGTGGTGGCCTGGACCTCGGCGATCACTTCGCCGGTGGTCGGGTTCTGTGGCTTGAGCACGCCCGCGCCGGTAGCGGTGGACCACTCGCCGTTGCCCAGATAGGTGCCAGCGTTGGAAGCGTCGAGGCCGAGCGCCTTGAGCATTTCGAAGGACATGAAATCTCCTGATTGCTTTGCGTTGGGGGGCGCAGCCGCTGGCAGAGGTGGGGTGCGGCATGCAGAACCGCGATTTTAGCAGAGCCGCGCATGTTTCTTGGCGCAGGGTGGATGCCGGATGCGGCGGCGGCATGCCACAATACGCGTCCGCAGGCCCCGTAGCTCAGCTGGATAGAGCGGTCCCCTCCTAAGGGACAGGTCGCACGTTCGAATCGTGTCGGGGCCGCCATCGTTCCATCTGCCGCGCAATGCTTGCCGCGACCGCCACCTCCTGCGCAGACTGCCTGCATGTCCGCCAGTACTCCCCACCTGCGCCGTTACCTCGGGCCCACCGGGCTGGAGTGCCACGACTATGCGCAATGGGTGCTGCCGGTGCACGGCGAGCTGCAGTTCGAAGTGGGCGGCGCGGGCGGCCACCTGGACCGGTTGCAGGGCGCTTTCGTCGCACCGGGCCAGACCCACGACCTGGAAGCGCTGGGCGAGCACAGCTGCCTGATCGTTGACTGTCCGGCAGGCGTGCTCGACGACGACACGCTGGAACACCTTTACCGCAAACCCTGGCTGGCGCTGCCGATCGAGGTGCGCCAGCGCCTGCGCGAACTGCCGGCAAGCGGGCTGGTGGGCGATCCGCTGCCGCGCCTGCTGCGGCATTTCGCCCCGGCTGGCAGCGGCGCGCGGCTGCAGGGCGTATGCATGGCCGTGGTCTCGGCACCGGGCCTGGATTGGTCGGTGGGGCGCATGGCAGCCATGGCCGGGGTCAGCGGCAGCCGCCTGCATGCGCTGTTCGTCCGCGAGTTCGGGCTGCCGCCATTGGCATGGGTCGGTGCCGCGCGCCTGCGCTGGGCCAAGCGCCAGCTGCTGGGCAGCGATGCCAGCCTCAGCGACATCGCCCAGCGTGCCGGCTATTCCGAGCAGAGCGCGTTCACCCGTGCGCTGCGCCGGGAGAGCGGGCGCACGCCGCGGCAGTGGCGCGCCCGGCAATAGCCTGGGTCAAGACGCGCCGCCCGGGCGCTGCCTACACTGCGCGCCCTTCTCCGTGGCAATGGTGCGGCAAGCGTGAGTCGTTCGATGAGTGTCGGGATCGCCAACGGCGTGGCCTCCGGGGCGCTGTGGGGCGTGGTGTTCCTGGCCCCGGCCATGCTCGCCGGATTCGCGCCGCTGCAACTGGCGGCCGCGCGCTACCTGGTCTATGGCGCGATCGCGCTGGTGCTCCTGGTGCCGCGCTGGCCGGCGCTGCGGTCGCGCATCGGCCGCGCCGAATGGGGCGCCCTGGCCTGGCTCAGCCTGCTGGGCAACCTGCTGTATTACGTGCTGCTGTCCATCTCGGTGCAGTGGAGCGGCGGCGCGGCGGCGTCGCTGATCGTCGGCATGGTGCCGGTGCTGGTGGCGGTCACCGCCTCGCGCGAGCCGGGCGCGGTGCCGCTGTCGAAGCTGGCGCCGGCGCTGGCCCTGTGCGTGGCCGGGGTGGTGCTGATGGGATGGGCGGCGATGGCCTCTTCGCATGTGCACGCCGATACCGGGCGGCGCCTGCTCGGCCTGCTGTGCGCGGTCGGCGCGCTGCTGTCGTGGACGGTGTACTCGGTGGGCAATACGCGCTGGCTGGCGCGCTGCCCGGATGTATCCGGGCATGACTGGTCGCTGTTGACCGGCGTGGCGACCGGCGGCCTGGCGCTGCTGGTGGCGCCGCTCGCGTTCGCCGGTGGAGGGCAGGGGCGTCCGCCGGCCGAGTGGGGGCAGTTCTGGCTGGTCGCCGCGGCGGTGGCGGTGCTGGCCTCGATCCTCGGCAACGCCTGCTGGAACCGCGCCAGCCGTGCGCTGCCGCTCACCCTGGGCGGGCAGATGATCGTGTTCGAGACCCTGTTCGGCCTGCTCTACGGCTTCCTCTGGCAGCAGCGCTGGCCGCTGCCGCTGGAGCTGCTGGCGGCCGGCTGCCTGTTGGCCGGCGTGGTGTCGAGCGCGGCCGCGCACCGGCCCGCACCGGAGGCACTGGCTCCGCATTGAACCGCCCCGTGGCGCAGCGGAATGCGCGCGTTCGGCGCAGTTCCGCCGGTCGGCGCTTTCCAGCCGGTGGTCCGCAGGCATCCGTCGGGCGACTGCGCGCGGCCGCGGCCTGCCATTGACGAAGGCGCGTTTTACCGATGCTTGCCGGATAGATGGGCGATGATCGGCGTTGATGACATTTGCAACCGATAAGTGCGCGTTCGCCGACGATGGGCGCAAGTGGCCTTTTGCGCCGCAACACTTGACAGCGCATTCACGGCTGGTGTCCTCTTGACCGCATGCACACGCCGTCGCCCAACTTCGCCTTCGTCCAGCCGCCTGCAGGCGCGCTGCCGGGCAGCTGCGGCCGCGCGTCCATTACCACCACCATTACCGTCACCACTCGCCCGGTGCGGCCCGTCGTCTTCGCGTAGTTTCCGAAAACCACGGCCCCGCACCCGGATCAGGATGCGGGGGCTCCCATCCTGATGCGTGTCGGGGCCTCCAGCCGAGGTTCATCCGATGTCGCCAGTTGCCGCTTCACCCCTCGCTCCCGCCGCGGACGCCGCCGTCCGCAGTGTCGTCCACAAGTTCGGCGGCACTTCGGTGGCCGACGCCGACCGCTACCGCCACGTGGCCCAGCTGCTGCTGGCGCGCGAGGAACACGTGCAGGTCACCGTGGTCTCGGCGATGAAGGGCGTCACCGATGCGCTGATCGACCTGGCCCGGCTGGCAGCCGGCGCCGACCCGGCCTGGGACGAGCGCTGGCATGAACTGCGCGCCCGCCACCGCGCGGCGGCGGTGGCGCTGCTGGCCGAGAACTCCGGGCCGACCATCGAATGGCTGGATGCGCGCTTCAACCGCCTGCGCGAGATCCTCGCCGCGCTGGCGGTGATCGGCGAGCTGCCGCAGGAAGTGCTGGACCGCGTGCAGGGCCTGGGCGAAGTGTTCTCCGCGCACCTGCTCGGCCACCACCTGCAGGCGCTGGGCGAAGACGCCGACGTGCTGGACGCGCGCGAGGTGCTGGTGGTCGACCACGGCGAACTCGGCGTGGACGTGGACTGGAAGTCCAGCGCCGCCAGGCTGGCGCTGTGGCGGCAGTCGCACCCGGCGCGGCGGCTGGTGGTGACCGGCTTCGTCGCCCGCGACCGCAAGGGCAACATCACCACGCTGGGCCGCAACGGCAGCGATTTCTCCGGCGCGATCTTCGCCGCGCTGTTCGCCGCCGACGAACTGCATATCTGGACCGACGTGGACGGCGTGCTGTCGGCCGATCCGCGGGTGGTGCCCGAGGCGGTGCAGCTGGAGGCGCTCAGCTACGACGAGGCCTGCGAACTGGCCTATTTCGGCGCCAAGGTGGTGCACCCGCAGACCATGTCGCCGGCGATCGAGCGCGGCCTGCCGATCATCATCCGCAATACCTTCCAGCCGCAGCATCCGGGCACCCGCATCACCGCGGTCAGCGCCGGCAGCGGGCCGATCAAGGGGCTGACGCTCAGCCCCGATCTGGCCGTGCTGAACGTCGAGGGCACCGGCCTGATCGGCGTGCCGGGCACCGCCGAGCGCGTGTTCGCCGCGCTGCGCAACGCGCACGTGTCGGTGGTGATGATCTCGCAGGGCTCGTCCGAGCATTCGATCTGCTGCGTGGTGCGCCAGGCCGAGGCGGCGCGCGCGCGCGATGCGCTGGTGCAGGCGTTCTCGCACGAACTGGCCGCCGGCCAGGTGCAGCGCGTGCAGCTGACCGAGGGCGTGAGCGTGCTGGCCGCGGTGGGCGACGGCATGGCCGGCCAACCGGGCGTGGCCGCGCGCCTGTTCGAGGCGCTGGGGCGGGCGCAGGTCAACATCCTGGCCATCGCCCAGGGCTCGTCCGAACGCAACATCTCGGTGGCCATCGACGCGCGTGACGCCACCAAGGCGCTGCGCGCGGCGCATGCCGGGTTCTGGCTGTCGCCGCAGACCTTCTCGGTGGGCGTGATCGGCCCGGGCAATGTCGGCGCGGCGCTGCTGGAGCAGCTGCGCGTCGCCCAGCCGCAGCTGCTGGCGCGGACCAAGCTGGACCTGCGCCTGCGCGCGGTGCTGTCGCGCAACCGCATGCTGCTGGACGCGCGTGGCGTGCAGGGCGACTGGAAGGCCGCGTTCGAGGCTGCCGCGGAACCGGCCGACCTGGATCGCTTCACCGAACACCTGCTGTCCGCCCGCCTGCCGCACACCCTGGTCATCGACTGCAGCGGCAGCCCGGAAGTGGCCGACCGCTATGCCGGTTGGCTCGCCGCCGGCATCCACGTGGTCACCCCGAACAAACAGGCCGGCTCCGGGCCGCTGGCGCGCTACCAGGCCATCCGCGAGGCGGCCGGCGCGACCGGCGCGCGTTTCCGCTACGAGGCCACGGTGGGCGCCGGGCTGCCGGTCATCACCACGCTGCGCGACCTGGTCGATACCGGCGACGAAGTCACCGCGATCGCCGGCATCTTCTCCGGCACGCTGGCCTGGCTGTTCAACAAGTACGACGGCAGCGTGCCGTTCTCTCAGCTGGTCGCGCAGGCGCGGGCAATGGGCTACACCGAGCCGGACCCGCGCGACGATCTGTCCGGCGTGGACGTGGCGCGCAAGCTGGTGATCCTGGCGCGCGAGGCCGGCCACCCGCTCAGCCTTGAAGGCGTGGCGGTGGAAAGCCTGGTGCCCGATGCGCTGCGCCAGGCCAGCGTGGAGGATTTCATGGCGCGCCTGCACGAGGTGGATGCCGCGTTCGCGCAGCGTCTGGCCGCTGCCCGTGCGCGTGGCCAGGTGCTGCGCTATGTAGCGCAGTTCGCGCCGGGGCAGGCGCCCAGCGTCGGACTGGTGGAACTGCCGGCCGACCATGCCTTCGCCAACCTGCGCCTGACCGACAACGTGGTGCAGTTCACCACCCGCCGCTACTGCGACAATCCGCTGGTGGTGCAGGGGCCGGGCGCCGGCCCGGAAGTGACGGCCGCCGGCGTGTTCGCCGACGTGCTGCGGGTGGCCGCAGGGGAGGGCGCACGACTGTGAGCGGGCAAGCAATGCAGGGCGGTGCCGGCCGGCGCGCGGCGCGCGCCGTCGCGCCGGCCGCGGGGGCGCACGTGGCGGTCGGGTTCGACCTGCTCGGCTATTCCGTGGCCGGCGTCGGCGCTA
>NZ_JASCOS010000052.1:0-23922 GCF_029959705.1 Stenotrophomonas sp. PS02297
GGGCTTGGCCGGTAGCGCCGCCGCGGGGCGTGGCCCCGCTCTACAAGGCGCGGATCTCCGCGACTCTGTAGCGCCGGGCAACGCCCGGCGGGATCTCTCAGTGCGCATCGACCACCGCGACCGGCGGCGACGATGCCGTCGCCTGCCCCCAGCCGCCCAGCGCCTTGTAGACGCCGACCACGCTGACGTTGACCGTGGCCTCGGCGGCGGCCAGCGCGTCGTCGGCCGCCAGCTGGTTGCGCTGCGCATCCAGCAGCGCGAGGAAATCCTCCGATCCTTCCCGATAGCGGATCCGCGCCAGCGACTCGGCGCGCCGCGCCGCCTGCGCCTGTTCGGCGACGATCGCCAGCCGCGCCTGCTGCCTGGCATAGCGCGACAGCGCGTTCTCGGCATCCTCCAGCGCCAGCAGCACCGTCTTCTCGTATTCCGCCGCCACGCCATCGGCCTGTGCGCGGCTGGCGCGCAGCCGCGCGCGCACGCTGCCGAAGTCGAATGCCGCCCAGCTCAGCGATGGCGTCAGCGACCAGGCTTTGTTGGCGCCGTTGACCAGGCCGCCGGCATCGCCACCGAGGAAGCCGACGAAACCGGTCAGCGACAACCGCGGGAACAGGTCGGCCGTGGCTACGCCCACCCGCGCGGTCGCCGCGGCGAGGCGACGCTCGGCGACCCGCACGTCGGCACGCCGGCGCAGCAGTCCGGTGGTATCGCCCAGCGGCAAGGCCTTGGCGAACGCCGGCACCTCGCGTGGCTGCAGCAGGGCGTCCAGCGTGCCCGGGCGCTGCCCCAGCAGGACCGCAAGCCGGTGCCGCGACTGCGTCTGCGCCATCTCCAGCAGCGGGATGTCGGCCTCGATCGCCTTCAGCCGCGCGCGGCTGCTCTGTACGTCCAGTTCGCTGCCCGCGCCCAGTTCCCAGCGGGTCTCGGTCAGCGCCTGCGTGTCGCGCAGGTTGAGCAGGGTGCGCTCGGCTACGGCAATGCGCTTCTGCGTGCCACGCAGTTCGAAATAATTGCGCGCGACTTCGGCGGCCACCAGCACCTGCGCATCGACCAGGTTGGCCCACTCCGCATCCAGATCGGCACGCGCCGCTTCGGCGGCACGGCGCTGGCGGCCGAACAGATCCAGTTCCCAGCCGGCGTCGAAGCCGAGCTGCCAGGTCTCGCTGGAGACCCGCTCCCCGCCCTGCGCCGGGTCGGGCTGCCTGCGCCGGTCCTGGCTGCCGGCCACAGTGACGTGCGGCGCCTGCTCCAGCCGGCTGTCGACGAACACCGCCCGCGCCTGCCGCACCCGCGCCAGCGCCACCTTCAGATCGAGGTTGTCCGACAACGCAGCGTGCATCAGCTGCTCCAGCACCGGATCGTCGAACTGCGCCCACCAGCTGGCCACCGGCGATTGTGCGCTGTACACCGGTGCGGCCACGCCCTGCAGCGCGACGGCCCCCTGCGCCGGCGCCCTGTAATCCGGGCCGACGGTGACGCAGCCGGCCAGCAGCAGGCCGGAAAGTGCAGCGGCCAGCGCATGCCTCACCATGGCACCACCTCGCCCAGGTGGGTGAAGCTGCCGCTGGGACCATCACCGTCGAGCAGCGCCATGCGCACGCTGCCGCTTGCGCCGGTGGCGACGTCCAGTCCGCCATGTTCGTTCATGTCCGTCCTCACCGAGCCTGGATCCACCGCATTGACCTTGATCGGCGTGTCGCGCAGTTCGTGCGCCAGGTGCACCGTCCAGGCGTTGAGCGCGGTCTTGGACGCGTCGTAGGCCGGAAACTTGAAGTCGTGGAACTCGAACCCGGGGTCGCTGTGCAGCGACAGCGATGCCAGCGCGCTGGACAGATTGACGATGCGCGCCGCCGCGGACCGGCGCAGCAGCGGCAGGAAGGCCCGCGTCGTCGCCACGACCCCGAACAGGTTGGTGTCGAAGGTTTCGCGCCAGGTTTCCAGCGACTGCGCCGACGGCGTGGCCACCAGATCGTCGCGGAAGATGCCGGCATTGTTGACCAGGATGTCCAGCCGGCCATGACGCTGCTCGACCTCGCGTACGGCAGCGGCGATGCTGGCCGCGTCGGTCACGTCCAGTTGCAGCGCCTCCACCGGCAGGCCCTCGGCCTGCAGCCTCAGCGCCCTCTCGACCGCCGTCCCGCGGCTGCGCCCGGCCAGCAGCGTATGCACGCCGGCGCCGGCCAGCTGGCGCACGGTCTCGGCGCCGATGCCACGGGTGGCGCCGGTGACCAGCGCGATTTTGTTCTGATGGGTATTCATGGGTTCATGCCTTGAAGAGGGGGAAGCCGACACCGGCGGGAACCGGCATCGGCGCAGTTCCATGTCAGTGGTGAAGGGTCGGCTCGCCGTGCTGCACCAGCTGGCCACCACCGTTGCGGGTGACGAACTTGCGCAGGGCCACGTAGAACACCGGGGTCAGGAACAGGCCGAACAGGGTCACGCCGAGCATGCCGGCGAACACGGTGATGCCGGTGACCGAGCGCACCTCCGCGCCTGCACCGTGGGACAGCACCAGCGGCACGGTGCCGGCGATGAAGGCGATGGAGGTCATCACGATCGGGCGCAGGCGCAGGCGGCAGGCTTCCAGCGCGGCTGCGACGATGCCCTTGCCGCCCATTTCCAGTTCGCGGGCGAACTCGACGATCAGGATCGCGTTCTTGCACGCCAGGCCCATCAGCACCACCAGGCCGACCTGCACGAACACGTTGTTGTCGCCGCCGGTCAGCCACACGCCGAACAGCGCCGACAGCAGGGTCATCGGCACGATCAGGATCACCGCCAGCGGCAGCGACCAGCTTTCATACAGCGCCGCCAGCACCAGGAAGGCCAGCAGGATCGCCACCGGGAACACGATGAAGGCGGCCTTGCCCTGGGTGGCCTGCTGGTAGCTCAGGTCGGTCCATTCGGTGGTCATGCCCACCGGCAGCACCTTGCCGGCGATCTCGGTCAGCTTGTTCATCGCTTCGGCCGAGGACATCACGCGCGGGTCGGCTTCGCCGGCCAGGTCGGCGGCGGGGTAACCGTTGAAGCGCAGCACCGGATCCGGGCCGAAGGTCTGCTTGATCGTCACCATCGAGCCGATCGGCACCATCTCGCCACGGTCGTTGCGGGTGCGCAGCTTGGCGATGTCCTCGACGCTCTCGCGGAACGGACCGTCGGCCTGGGCGATCACCTGCCAGGTGCGGCCGAACTGGTTGAAGTCGTTGACGTAAGCCGAACCCAGGTAGGTCTGCAGGGTGTCGAACAGTTCGGTCAGCTGCACGCCCTGCGCCTTGGCCTTGACCCGGTCCACCTCCGCATCCAGCTGCGGCACGTTGGCCTGGTAGCTGCTGATCGGGAAGGCCATGCCCGGGGTCTGCGCGACCGCGCCCTGCATCGCCTGCACCGCGTTCTGCAGCGCGCCGTAACCCAGGTTTCCACGGTCCTCGATGAACATCTGGTAGCCGTTGCCATTGCCCAGGCCGAGGATCGGCGGCGGCATCATCGCGAACGCAAAGCCTTCCTGCAGGCCGGCGATCTTCTGGTTGATCTCGGCGTTGATCTGCGCGGCGGTGCGGCCATGGCGCTCGTTGAACGGCTTGAGCGGAATGAACGCCACGCCGGTGTTGGGCGTGTTGGTGAACTGCAGCGCGTTCAGGCCGGGGAACGAGATGGTGTGCGCGACGCCATCGGTCTCCTGGGCGATCTTCGCCACCTTGCGCAGCATTGCATCGGTACGCGCGATCGACGAGCCTTCCGGCAGCTTGACGCCGGCGATCAGGTACAGCTTGTCCTGGGTGGGGATGAAGCCCGGCGGCACCAGCTTGAAGATCACCCCGGTACCGACCAGCAGCACCGCATAGACCAGGAACACCGCGCCGCGGCGGCCGAGGATGCGCGCCACGCCGCGCTCGTACTTCTCCGAGCTGGACCTGAAGAAGCGGTTGAACGGACGGAACACCCAGCCGAACAGGCGGTCGATGATGCGCGTGGGCGCATCCTTGGCAGCGTCATGCGGCTTGAGCAGGCGTGCGGCCAGGGCCGGCGACAGGGTCAGCGAATTGATCGCCGAGATCACCGTGGAGATGGCGATGGTCACCGCGAACTGCTTGTAGAACTGGCCGGTGACGCCGGACAGGAAGGCCATCGGCACGAACACCGCGCACAGCACCAGGGCGATGGCGATGATCGGCCCGGACACTTCCTTCATCGCCTGGTGCGCGGCCGCGGTCGGCGACAACCCTTCTTCGATGTTGCGCTCGACGTTCTCCACCACCACGATCGCGTCGTCGACCACGATGCCGATCGCCAGCACCAGGCCGAACAGGCTCAGGGTGTTGATCGAGAAGCCCAGCAGGTACAGCGCGGCGAAGGTGCCCACCACCGATACCGGCACCGCGATCAGCGGGATGATCGAGGCGCGCCAGGTCTGCAGGAACAGGATCACCACCAGCACCACCAGCGCGATGGCCTCCAGCAGGGTCGACACCACCGCCTTGATCGAGTCGCGCACGAAGATGGTGGTGTCGTACACCGCCTCGTACTTCACGTCGGCCGGGAAGGCTTTCTGCATTTCATCCATCGTGCCGATGACCGCATCGCGGATTTCCAGCGCGTTGGCGCCCGGCGCCTGGAAGATGCCGATGCCCACCGCGTTCTTGCCGTCCAGCTGCGAGCGCAGGGTGTAGTCGCCGGCGCCCAGTTCCAGGCGGGCGACGTCGGACAGGCGCACGATCTCGCCATCGGCGCCGCTCTTGAGCACGATGTCGCCGAACTCCTGTTCGCTCTTCAGCCGGCCCTGGGCATTGATCAGGGTCAGGAACCGGCTGTCGGGCAGCGGTTCGGCGCCGAGCTGGCCGGCGGAGACCTGCACGTTCTGCTCGCGCATGGCGCGCACCACGTCGCTGGCGGTCAGGCCGCGCGAGGCGACCTTGTCCGGGTCCAGCCAGGCGCGCATGGCGTAGTCGCCGCCGCCGAAGATCTGCGCGTCGCCCACGCCGGGGATGCGCGCCAGCGCGTCCTTGACGTGCAGGCGCGCGTAGTTGCGCAGGTACAGGGTGTCGTACTTGCCGCCCGGCGAGGTCAGGTGCACCACCATCAGGAAGGTCGGCGACTGCTTCTGCGTGGTCACGCCCTGCCGGCGCACGTCCTCGGGCAGGCGCGCCTGCGCCTGCGCCACGCGGTTCTGCACCTTCACCGCCGCCGCGTCCGGATCGGTGCCGGGGCGGAAGGTGACGGTCATCTGCAGCACGCCGTCGGAGCCGGCGACCGATTTGAGGTACATCATGCCTTCGACGCCGTTGATCGCCTCTTCCAGCGGCGTGGCGACGGTCTCGGCGATGACCTTGGGGTTGGCGCCCGGATACACGGTACGCACCACCACCGACGGCGGCACCACCTCCGGGTACTCGCCGATGGGCAGGATCGGGATCGAGATCAGGCCGGCGGCGAAGATCACGATCGACAGCACCGCCGCGAAGATCGGCCTGTCGATGAAGAAACGGGAAAAATCCATCAGGGAAGTCCTTGGAATGGCCGGCACCGGCATGCAGCCGCCCTGCCCTCGTCCGTGCGGGCGAAGGCAACGCGACCGGCCGGAGGCCGGCTTCAGGCGGAAACGTGGCTCAGTTCAACGCGGTGGCATCGCGGCCGGCGCCGGCGGGCGGCGTGCGTTGCATCGCCACTGCCCTGGCCTGCACCGGCATGCCCGGCATGAACACCTTCTGCACGCCGTCGACGATCACCTTGTCGCCCGGCGCCAGCCCGGCCTCGACGATGCGCAGGCCCTCGGCGCTGCGGCCCAGGTCGACGTCGCGGCGCTGCGCCTTGCCGTCCTTGTCGACCACGTAGACGTACTTGCGGTCCTGGTCGGTCAACACCGCCTTGTCGTCGATCAGCAGGGCGTCGAACTCGCCGCTGCCGAGCAGGCGCACGCGCGCGAACAGGCCCGGCGTGAACTGGCGGTCGCGGTTGTCCAGCAGCGCGCGCACGCGGATGGTGCCGGTGCTGCGCGCGACCTGGTTGTCGAGGAAATCGACCTTGCCTTGGTGCGGAAAGCCTTCCTCGCCGCTCAATGCCACCTTCACCGGCAGCGCCTCGTCGCGCTCGCTCGGGCGCTCGCCGGTGCGCGCCATCCGCGCATAGCGCAGGAAGGTGCCTTCGTCGGCGTCGAAATACACGTGCACCGTGTCCAGCGACACCAGCGTGGTCAGCACGCTGGCGCTGTCGCCGGCGGTGACCAGGTTGCCGGCGGTGACCATCGCGCGGCCGGCGCGGCCATCGATGGGCGCGCGTACCCGGGTGAATTCCAGATTGAGGCGGGCCGCATCCAGTGCGGCCTGCGCCGCCTGCACCGCCGCACCGGACTGCTCGGCGGCGGCGCGGCGCTGCTCGGCGGTCTCGGCGGCGATGGCCTGCTGCTCGGCCAGGCGGCGCGCACGCTCGGATTCGCTGTGCGCCAACGCGGCCTGGGTGCGGGCGCGCGCCAGTTCGGCACGGGCGCGGTCGTATTCGGCCTGGTAGCTGCGCGCGTCGATGGTGAACAGGACGTCGCCCTTCTTCACTTCCTGGCCTTCGACATAGTTGACCTTGTCGATGTAGCCGGACACGCGCGGGCGCAGTTCCACGCTCTGTACTGCTTCGACGCGGCCGCTGAACTCGTCCCACTGGCTGACCTGCCTGACCAGCACCGGCGCGGCACTGACTTCCGGTGCCGGCGGCGCCACGGCCTCCTGCGCATGGCCGCCGCTGCACGCGGCGAGGATGGCGATGGCCAGCGCCGACATGCCCGCCAGGGCAAGGCGTCGCGCGGTTCGGGAGGGGTTGGAGATACCGTTCATGTCATGCATCCAGGAGGGGGAAAGGTGTGGCGTGGCGATCGCGTTCCGGCCAGGCGCCGGGTGTGTCCGGCAGTGTGCGCAGGGGCTGCTGACAGCCGCTGTCAGCAGCCGGAGGAAACGGACGCCGGAGCCGGGCGATGGCGCGCGCATCCGCGCAGATATCGGAAAAGCGCATCCGCAGGCGGACCGCTCCGATGGATTCACTGTCCCGCTCACGGAAATTTTTCTCCCGCAGGCGGGACAAACGCTGCGCCGAGACAGGCCGCCAGGCGCGGGAAGGTGGCGAGGAGGCCGGTCGTCGCCGCTGGCGTGCGCGTCTCGCGCAACGCGGCGAAGTGCAGTGGATTCAAGCCGTTGTCCCGCCACGGGCGGTGCTCGGCCTTGGAAAAAGCCGGCGCGCGGCGCGTCGGCAGGAAAGCGGGAAGGTGGCGCAGGCGCATGGCTGCAGTTCCGTTCTGTGCGGAGGCGGCCAAGTTACGCCCCAAATCCATACTTGATTAGTACGGATTGAGGGGAATAATCGTCCCGTCGCCGGCACAATCCCGCTGCCGCAGGAGCCCACTCCATGGCCAACGATCTCAACGACACCCTGATCTTCGTCAAGGTGGTCGAACAGGGCAGCTTCACCGCCGCCGCGCGCCTGCTCGGGCAGCCCAAGACCACCGTCAGCCGCAAGGTGCAGGAGCTGGAGGAACGGCTCGGCGCGCGCCTGCTGCACCGGACCACACGCCGGCTGGGACTGACCGAGGCCGGCACCGTCTATTACGAACACTGCCAGCGCATCGCCCGCGAACTCGAACAGGCCGAGAGCGCGGTCAGCCAGCTGCAGTCCGGGCCGCGCGGCTGGCTGCGCTTCACCGTGCCGTACTCGGTGGGCATCAACTGGATCGCGCCGCTGCTGGGACAGTTCCAGGCGCAGTACCCGGAGATCCGCGTGGACATGCACCTGGGCAACGAGATGCTGGACCTGATCTCCGGCGAGACCGACCTGGCGCTGCGCATCGGCACCCTGCCCGACTCCAACCTGATCGCGCGCAAGCTCGGCAGCCTGCGCACCCAGGTCTTCGCCAGCCCTGCCTACATCCAGCGCCACGGCGAGCCGCGCCATCCGGACGAACTGCAGTACCACCGCACGCTGGCGGTACGCAAACAACACCAGAGCCAGAACAACCGCTTCGTCTGGTCGCTGGCCGAGGACGGCGGGCAGATGCAGGAATTCGCGGTCAATCCGCTGCTGGTCGCCAACGACACCGCCGCCCTGAACTCGATGCTGGTGGCCGGCGAAGGGCTGATGCTCAGCAGCGACGTGATGGCCAAGCCCTTCAGCGAATCGGGCATGCTGCGCCGGGTGCTGGCCGGCTGGACCGGACCGGACTACGACTTCAGCGCGGTGTTCGCCGGCGGCGGCATGGTCTCGCCCAAGGTGCGCGCCTTCGTCGATTTCCTGGTGGAGAAACTCAACCTGGACGCCAACTACATGCTGCTGCAGTGCCCCAACGCCAAGCATCTGGCCGACCACGAACCGTCGTACTGCCAGCGCGGCCTGGAGGTGCCCGAACTGCGGGTGCTCGAGGCGCTCAGCGCCTGACCGCTCCGGGGGAATGGAAACGGAAACGGCGGCCAGGGGCCGCCGTTCCTTCATTGCCGCGGACGATCGCGGTCAGTAGCCGCGGCCGTACGGCCACAGCGGCACCACCTGCACTTCCTTGCAGCCATCGTAGCGGCTGCAGCTGCCGAAATAGCCCGGCCCCGAATAGCGCTGGCGCGCGTCGCGGTTGTACGGGCTGTTGTAGAAATCCGGGCGGTAAAGACGCCCCTGGCCGTAATAGCGCATCGGCGTCTGCGACGGCGCGGCGAACGGCAGCGGGCCGGCCGTGGCGACGGCGCCGTCGCCGCTCCCGGTCACATAGCCTTCCTGCGGGTCGTAGCGGACCATGCGGTAGTAAATGGTTTCGCCATCCTGCTGGCGCGTGCGCAGCGCCTGCATCGCCCCGTCGGCATGCATATACGGGCGACCGTTCTCGAACACCACCTCGGAAGGATTGACCTGCTCCTCCTCCAGCGGCGGCTGCGCCAGGGCGCCCCCCGCCATGGCGGCCAACAGCAGCGCCGCCCCTGCCACGATCCGGATCCTGCCTGCGCGCATGACGTTCCTCCCTGGTGGTTTCCGACATCGCCTGCGATACCGGCCCGGCGCCTCCGCCCATCGATGGCAGCAGCCATCCAGATCCATGGGCGACAGGCCATGTCGGTGCGCACCCAGCCGATGCGCGGTCGCGGCGAGTATAGGCGGCCATGCCATGGCCCGCATCCCTGGATGCGCGGAAGGTTGATGGCCGTCGCTGCGGCCATCGGCCCGCGCGCGCAATCCGGCCGGTCATTCCCGGCAGCGTTCATTGCAGCCCTCGGGAGATGCCGGGTGCCGGCAAATGCGCAACGGGATGCGGCCATCCTCCGGGACGACGCGTCTGTCTGCCCGCGCCGTCCCGGACCGGTTCGAACGCATCGCACGGACCGCCCATCGCAGTGCGCGCGCGGTAGCGCAGGCGCCGGCCATCGATGCGCAGCATCTGGAACAGCCGCATGTCCGTGGCCGCCGGCACCATGCGCGCGCCAGGCCTGCACCTGTCGTCCGCGCTTGATCCGGTCCTTTCGACGCGGGCTCGCCGGAGCCGTGCATCTACCGGGCCGGCCGCGGCTTTCCGGCCAGCGGCGCCATCACCGCCCACCGACGCCTGTCCGCCGGGGTCAACACCATCCACCCCACCCGCCAGGTCCGCCTCCAGAGCAAGCGCAGCCGGGGGCTTCAGATGGAAAGTTTCGGCCGCTCGCGGCTGGTCGGTGTCCGCTACGAGTTCCGATGCGATGGCCCGATGGCTGCCGGTGCGGGGCGCTGGCAGGTGGCGCAGCCACGGCGGCGGGCCCAGGACGGCGTACCTTAAACTGTCCGCCATTCCCTTTTCCGAGCCGCCCCCATGTCTGTCGTCGAAGTCCGCCACCCCCTCGTCCAGCACAAGATCGGCCTGATGCGGCAGGCCTCGCTCAGCACCAAGGATTTCCGCGAGCTCACCGACGAACTGGGCGGGCTGCTCGCCTACGAGGCCACCGCCGACCTGGAAACCGAGCCCTGCACGATGGAAGGCTGGGCCGGCCCGGTCACCGTGCAGCGCATCGCCGGCGCCAAGATCACCCTCGTGCCGATCCTGCGTGCCGGGCTGGGCATGCTCAACGGCGTGCTGGCGCTGATCCCGGCCGCGCGCGTGAGCGTGGTCGGCCTGCAGCGCGACGAGGAAACCCTGCAGCCGGTGCCCTATTTCGAGCGCCTGACCGGCCGCCTGGAAGAACGCGACGCCCTGATCCTGGACCCCATGCTGGCCACCGGCGGCACCCTGATCGCCACCATCGACATGCTCAAGCGCGCCGGCGCGCGCCGCATCAAGGGCATCTTCCTGGTCGCCGCCCCCGAGGGCCTGCGCGCGGTCGAAGCGGCGCATCCGGACGTGGAGATCTATACCGCGGCCATCGACGAGCGCCTCAACGACAAGGGCTACATCCTGCCCGGCCTGGGCGATGCGGGCGACCGCATCTTCGGCACCCGCATGCATTAAAAAAACTACATCGCGGCTTCACGGCGGCTTGCTCCCGGGCGAAGCGATGCTTGCGCCCATCATCCACGTAAGGAGCCGCGCCATGTACCGTCCCGCCCTGCTTGCCTGCCTGCTGCTCGCCACCGCCCTGCCGTTCGCTGCCAGCGCCGGCACGCCCACTCCGCAACAACAGCGCATGGCCGAGTGCTCGGCCAAGAACAAGGGCCTCAAGGGCGACGCCTACAAGGAGGCCCAGCGCACCTGCCTCAGCGGCCATCCCGCTGCCGCCACCGCCGCGACCACGCCGCAGCAGCGCATGACCCAGTGCAATGCCGATGCCTCGGCCAAGCACCTGAACGGCGACGCCCGCAAGACCTTCATGAGCAGTTGCCTGCGCACGCACTGACGATGGAAACGCCATGGAGCGGATCGCATGCGATCCGCTCCACAGCGGAGACGGATTCCGTCACCGGCGCAGCCAGTGTTCGCCCGCCGCTGCCGGCGCGTCCAGTAGTTGCCGCGCCTGCTCATCGCCGAGCAGCTCGGCCTGCAGGAACGCGGTGCCCAGCTGCCTGGCGCGTTCGAACAGCGGTTCCGGATCCCCGCCGACCAGGTTGTGCCCGCCGCCGGCCAGCACCACGGCGCGCGCGTCGCCGGCCGGCGCGGTCTGCACCGGGTAAAGATGGTCCGCCGGATCGGTGACGAAGCCCGGCACCCGGTCCTCGTCGCCGGTCACCAGCAGCAACGGCACGGCCAGCGAGGCATAGGAGTCCGGCCCGATCAACCCCGGGATCCGGCCCGGCGAGGAGAAGCCCAGCACCGCGGCCACGCCGGGATCGCGCAGCGGGCCAAGGCCGGCCAATGCCCCGCCCTGTGCCGCGGAGATCAGCGTGCCCAGGCTGTGCCCGGCCGCCGCCAGCGGCAGGCGCGGCCAACGCGCGTGCGCATAGGCGCTGGTCGCACGCATGTCCGCAAGGCGTTCGCCCAGGCTCTGCTGCAGCGAGAACTTCTCCCGCTCCGGGTATCGGACCGAATCCACGTGCAGCGGTGCCAGCACGACGAAACCGGCATCCGCCCAGGCCTGCAGCAGGCGGTCGTAGCGCTCCGGCCAGGCGCCATGCCCGGTGGAAAACAGCACTACGCCGCGCGCCTGCACCGGCTCCCAGATGGCCAGCGTGGTGGCGCGTCCGGGCGATACCTGCAGCGGTAGCGTGGCGCTGGGCGCGGCGAAGGCGTGCTGGGCCACGGCCAGCGAGGCAAACGCGAAGGCCAGCAGCCCGCGCAGGAAAGAGCGTTTTTTCTTGGCGCGCGCCCCTGCGCGCAATCCTTCGGACGGCTGCGCCGCGAAGAAAGGCTGCCCTGCTGCTTTTTTCATGACCGGTCCCGCATCGGAAGACGCGACCAGTTTCCGCAATGCGGCCATGTCCGGCAGGAGCCGGCGGTCACCCGCACGGGGTGCCGGAAGTCACTATTCAGGCCGCCAGGGAGCGCGCGCGCAGTTCGGCGACCTCGTGGGCGACGCCGAACCGGCCCTTGTCGTCGCGCGTCACCTGCGCCATCGCGTACTGCGGGTCGTGGGTGAAGAACAGATGCACGTTGCGGGCGAGCTTGTCCTCGAGGAAGGCGCGCTTCTCGTCGATCAGCAGCTCCGCGTTGCGGTCATAGCCCATGGTGATCGGTACATGCACCCAGGACCGGCCGGGGATCAGGTCGGCGCAGAACACCAGGCCGCCATGCGGCTGGCCGTCGATGCGCTCGGGGCCGACGATCTCGGCCAGCATCAGCCCCGGCGTATGCCCGTCGCTGAAGCTGAAGCGCACCGATTCGCCCAGCACCTGCGAATGCTCGCTCGACACGATCTCCAGGCGGCCGCTGGCTTCGAGCAGGCCCGGCAGTTCCGGGATGAAGCTGGCGCGGTCGCGCGGATGCGGATGGCGCGCACGCTCCCAGTGCGCGGCGCCGACCACGAAGGTCGCGTTCGGGAACAGCAGCTCCGGCGCGCGCCCCTCCGACCAGGGCGCCAGCAGGCCGCCGGCGTGGTCGAAATGCAGGTGGCTGAGCACCACCACGTCGATGTCCTCGTGCTCGAAGCCGGCCTCGCGCAGCGAATCGATCAGGATGTGGCGCGGTTCCTGCACGCCATAACGCTCGCGCAGCTTCGGCTCGAAGAAGGCGCCGATGCCGGTTTCGAACAGCACCGTCTTGCCGCCGAGCGGGCTGGCCAGCAGCGCCCGGCAGGCCAGCTCGATGCGGTTCAGGTCATCGGCCGGCGTCCACTTTTCCCACACGGCCTTGGGCGCGTTGCCGAACATCGCCCCACCGTCCAGCTTCTGGCTGTTGCCACGGATCGACCATAGTTTCATATGAAAAATTCTACCGCCGCCGCGTTAAATATTCGCAAGGCGGTCGAACCTGCGACGCCCCCGCCGCCTGGCCACGACCTGCCGCAACGACCCCGGTCAGCGGTACACCGGATGCTCCCGGCACAACGCCACGACCCGCTCATGGATCCGCGCCGCCACCTGCGCGTGGGTGCCGTCGCCAAGGGCGTCGAGCACATCGCACAGCCAGCCGGCGAGCCGTTCGCATTCGGCCACGCCGAAGCCGCGCGTGGTCACCGCCGGCGTACCGATGCGCAGCCCGGACGTCACGAAGGGCGAGCGCGGATCGTTCGGCACGGTGTTCTTGTTGGTGGTGATGCCGGCATCGCTCAATGCCGCATCGGCATCCCTGCCGGTGTAGGGACGGTCGGAGAGATCGATCAGCATCAGGTGGTTGTCGGTGCCGCCGGAAACGATCCGGTAGCCGCGTCGCTGGATCAGCGCCGCCATGGCGCGGGCGTTGGCCAGTACCTGCCGTTGGTAAGTCGTGAACCCGGGTTGCAGCGCTTCCTTGAACGCCACCGCCTTGGCCGCGATCACATGCATCAGCGGGCCGCCCTGGACGCCGGGGAAGACGGCCGAATCCAGCTTCCTGCAGAACTCCGCGCCCTGCCCGCTGGCCAGGATGATGCCGCCGCGCGGGCCGCGCAGGGTCTTGTGCGTGGTGCTGGTGACCACATGCGCGTGCGGCAGCGGATCGGGGTACTCGCCGGCGGCGACCAGCCCGGCCACATGCGCCATGTCCACCCAGAAGATCGCGCCGGCCTTGTCGGCGATGGCCCGCATGCGCGCCCAGTCCTTGTGCCGCGAATAGGCAGAGAAGCCGCCGATCAGCAGGCGCGGCCGGGTCGCCAGCGCGATGCGCTCCATCTCGTCGTAGTCGATCAGGCCGGTCGCCGGATCCAGCCCGTACGGCACGATGCGGTAGTGCCTGCCGGAGAAATTGGAAGGGTTGCCATGGGTCAGGTGCCCGCCCTGGGCCAGGTCCATGCCCATCACCGTATCGCCCGGGCTGGCCAGGGCCAGGAACACCGCCGCATTGGCCTGCGCGCCCGCATGAGGCTGCACGTTGGCGTAGTCGCAGCCGAACAGTTGTTTGGCGCGCTCGATGGCCAGGCGTTCGGCCACGTCCACGTTGCCGCAGCCGCTGTAATAGCGGCGGCCGGGATAACCCTCGGCATATTTGTTGGTGAACACCGAGTCCTGCACGGCGCGCACCAGGGGGCTGGCGTAGTTCTCCGAGGCGATCAGCTCGACATGGTCCTCCTGGCGTCCCTCCTCGGCATGGATGGCGCGCGCCAGTTCGGGATCGAAATCGGCAAGGGTCGTGGACGGGTCGTACATGCGGGCAACTCCTGGGGAGGAAATCGGCGGACCGGGGCGCAATGCCCGGTGCCGCGGGGAAATGGCACGGCTTCAGGGAGCGGAGACCGCGTCCCCGGCATCCGGCCAGTAGTAGCTGTCGGGGGTGTCACGCGCGCCGAAGATGGCCTGGCCGACGCGCACCACGGTGGCGCCTTCCTCGATGGCGATCTCGAAATCGCCGGACATGCCCATCGACAGTTCGTCCAGGCCGATGCCGTCCGGCGCGTCCTGGCGAAGCCGGTCGCGCAGCCCGCGCAGGCGCACGAAGCAGGCGCGCACCCGTTCGGCGTCGTCGGAGAACAGCGCCAGGGTCATCAGCCCGCGCACGCGCAGGGCCGGGAACCGCGGCAGTTCACGGAGGAAGGCCGCCACGTCATCCGGCGCCAGGCCGTATTTGCTGGCTTCTTCGGACGTGTTGACCTGCACGAACACGTCCAGCGTGCGGCCCTCCAGCTGCAGGCGGCGGTCCAGGGTTTCGGCCAGGCGCAGGCTGTCCAGCGCCTGGAACTCGCTGGCGAAGCGCGCCACCAGCTTGGCCTTGTTGGTCTGCAGGTGCCCGATCACCGACCAGCGCAGGTCGCCCAGGTCCTGCATCGCCTCCCACTTGTGGTGGGCTTCCTGCACCTTGTTCTCGCCCAGCAGCCGGCACCCTGCCGCATGCGCCAGGCGCAGGCTCGCCTCCGGCTTGGTCTTGCTCACCGGCAACAGGCGCACGCCGGCCGGGTCGCGCCCGACGCGCCGGCAGGCCGCGTCGATGCGCGCCTGCACCGCCGCCAGGTTGCGGCGGAAATCCTCCACCGTGAGCGCCTGCGGGTAACGGCCATGCCGTTCGTGGGAAGTGCCGGTAACGGACGTCGCGCTCATGGGCCCGGCACTCCCGCGCCCGCCACCGCTGCCTGTCGCTTCGGCCGCGCCGGCATCCGGCCATTGAGCAGCAGGTGCGCCAGCAGCCCGATCAGCAGCCCCCAGAACGCACCGCCGATGCCGAACAGGGTGATGTTGGCGGCCGCGGCGAGGAACGTGATCAACGCCGCCTCGCGGCTGCGCGCATCGGCCACTGCGGCAGCCAGGCTGCCGCCAAGGGTGCCGAGCAGGGCCAGCCCCGCCAGCGTGGTGATGAAGACCGCCGGCAAGGCCATGAACAACGCGGCCAGCGTCACCCCGAACACGCCGACGAGAAGGTAGAACACGCCGGCGGCGACACCGGCGATCCAGCGCCTGGAAGGGTCTTCGTGCGCTTCCGGCCCGGTGCAGATCGCCGCGGTGATCGCGGAGATGTTGAAGGCATGCGAGCCGAACGGCGCCATCAGCAGCGAACCGAATCCGGTTGCGGTGACGATGGGATCGGCGCTGGTCCTGAAACCGTCGTTGCGCAGCACCAGCATGCCCGGCATGTACTGCCCGGTCAGGGTGATCAGGAACAGCGGCAACGCCACGCCCAGCAGCGCATTGAGGGTGAACACCGGCAGGGTGAACACCGGCGCGGCCAGGCGCAGCTCCAGCCCCGACAGGTCAAGCCGCCCCTGTACCAGCAGCACCGCCAGCCCCGTCAACAGGATGCCGACCACGGCATAGCGCGCGGTGAACCGCCGGAGCACCGCATAAGCCAGGATCAACGCCCCGGCCAGCAGCGGATCGACGTCCAGCCCGGCGAATGCCCTGGTCCCGAACTGCAGCAGGATGCCCGCCAGCAGGCCGGCGGCCACGCCCGACGGTACCAGCCGGATCACCCGCTCGAACCAGCCCGACAGGCCAAGCGCGACGAAGGCCGCCGCCGAGACCATGAAAGCGCCCACCGCTTCGGCCCACGGCGTGGTCGCCAGCACGGTGACCAGGAACGCGGCGGCCGGCGTGGACCATGCGGTGATGATCGGCTCGCGGTAGCGCCAGCTCAGCAGCAGCCCGGTCACCCCGACCCCGATGGAGATGGACCATACCCAGGAAGCGGTCAGCTCCGGCCCCAGGCCGGCCGCTTTCGCGGCCTGGAACACCAGGATGAAGGTTCCGCCGTAGTTGACGATCACCGACACCAGCCCGGCCATGACCGGGTGCGGCAGGTCGCGCAGGCGTAGAGGAACAAGGGGCTGTGGTGACGACATGGACGGAACCGGACTCCTGGCGGCGGTTGACGGAATGGATCGCGAGGCTGTTTTATAGCCGCGCAATGGACTGATTTACCCATCCATTCAAGACGAGGAGTACCAGCCAATTGTTCAGGCATGCGCAGCTCGAATCGGTGAAGGCATGGATCGGCGATCCGGCGCATGCCGCCCTGCCGCTGCACGCCCGCATCCAGCGCGCCATCCGCCAGTTGATCCTCGATGGCGCGATCGACGTGGGCCGTCCCTTGCCGGCCTCGCGCGCGCTGGCCCGGTCGCTGGCGGTTTCCCGCGATACCGTCGAGGCGGCCTACGGCCAGCTGCATGCCGAGGGCTTCATCGAACGGCGCGTGGGCAGCGGCAGCTTCGTTTCCGAGCGCGTGCGCCAACGCCGTGCCGGGGCCAGGCGCACGCCCGCATACGCAACGCCGTCCCCCGGCCTGAGCCGGCGCGGCGCCATGCTGTTCCACAACGGCGGCGTGCGCGATTTCCTCGCGCCGCGCGCCTTCGCGCCCGGCCTGCCCGAGACCCGGCACTTCCCGCTGCAGACCTGGGAACGCCTGCAGCGCCAGGTGCTGAAGGAACACGGCACCCGCGCCCTGCTGCACAGCCCGCCGCAGGGCGTGGAAACGCTGCGCAGCGCCATCGCCGACTACGTCAACCTCGAGCGCGGCGCCCGCGCCACGGCCGACCGCGTGCTGGTACTGACCAGTTCGCAGCAGGCGCTGGCCCTGTGCGCCCACGTACTGCTCGATGCCGGCGACCGCGTCCTCATCGAGGATCCGGCCTACCACGGCGCGCGCCGCGCCTTCGATGCCGCCGGCCTGGAGTGCATCCCCATTCCGGTGGACGCCGACGGCATGTGCGTGCAGCGGCTGCACGATGCGGCGCCGGACGCGCGGGCCGTGTTTCTTACTCCCTCGCACCAGTTCCCGACCGGCGCCACGCTGGCGCTGGACCGGCGCCTGGCCGTCATCGAATGGGCCCACCGGCACGACGCCTGGATCATCGAGGACGACTACGACAGCGAGTTCCACTACGCCGGCAAGCCCACCGCCTGCGTGCAGGGGCTCGATCCGCACGAGCGGACGATCTACGTCGGCACCTTCACCAAGTCGCTGTTCCCCGGCCTGCGCATCGGCTACATGGTCCTGCCGCCGGCGCTGGTGGAACCGATGACCGTGGCCCGCACCCTGCTGGACGGCCACAGCGCGCCGGTCCCGCAGCTGACCCTGGCGCGTTTCATCGAGGGCGGCCATTTCGGCGCCCATGTACGCGCCATGCGCACGCTCTACGGCGAGCGCCGCGACCTGCTGGCGCGGCTCGTCCACCAGCACCTCGGCCACTACCTGCAGCCGCGCGTGCCGGCCGGCGGCATGCAGATGCCGTGCATCCTCACCTGCGGCCTGTCCGAGGCCAGGGCGGTGCACGCCGCACGCCACGCCGGCATCGACCTGCTGGGACTGGGCGGCCTGCATGCCGCGTCCGCCAGCGAGGCCGGCTTCCTGATGGGCTTCGCCGCGCATGCGCCGGACGAACTGGAAGCCGCCGTACGCGGGCTGGCCGGGGTGCTCCGCGCCCTGCAACGCTGAGCGCCTGCCCCCCTGGAACGCGAAACCCCGCCAGGCGGCGGGGTTTCGCGCATGCATCGCGGTGCGGGAGAAACGGCTCAGTCGCCCTTGCCCATCTTGCGCACTTCGGCGCTGCCCACCGGGTTGCGCGGATCGCTGCCGCCGCTGAGGGTATTGCTGCGACGGTCCCATTCCACCGTCTGCAGGTTGCCCCAGACGTGGCTGGAACCGCGCCCGCCCTCGGCGCTGTCGCCCGGCAGGTCGACCTTGTGGCCCATCGCCTGCAGCTGCCTGGCAACCTCCGGCGTGAACGCGCCGCTCTCGGCCGAGATCTCGTCCGGCAGCCACTGGTGGTGGTAACGCGGCAACGCGGCGACCTGCTGCGCGTCCAGCCCGGCGTCGTAGCCGAGGATGCCCAGCAGCACCATGGTGATGATTCGGCTGCCGCCGGGGGTACCGATCACGATGACCTTGTCGGCGTTCTCCATGAAGGTCGGCGTCATCGAGCTGAGCATGCGCTTGCCCGGCTTCGGTGCGTTGGCCTCGTAGCCCATCACGCCGAACGCGTTGGGCGTGCCCGGCTTGAGCGCGAAATCGTCCATCTCGTTGTTGAGCAGCACGCCGGTGCCGGCCGGGATGAAGCCCGAGCCGTACAGCAGGTTCACCGTCTGCGTGCCGCCGACGCGGTTGCCTTCGTTGTCGATGATCGAGAAATGCGTGGTCTCGTCGTCTTCCAGCGGCGTCGGGTTGCCCGACAGCAGGTCGCTCGGGGTCGCCTTCTCCGGGTGGATGGTGGCGCGCAGGCCCTGCGCGTAGTCGCGGCTGGTCAGCACCTTCTGCGGAATGTGCACGAAATCCGGATCGCCGAGGAAGAAGGTGCGGTCGCGGTAGGCGCGGCGCATCGCTTCCACTACCAGGTGGGTGCGGTGCGCGTCGTCCAGCCTGGCCAGGTCCCAGCCTTCCAGGATCTGCAGCATGGACGCCAGCGCGATGCCGCCGGAGGACGGCGGCGGCGCGGTGGTGATCTTCCAGCCGCGATAGTCGAACACGATCGGCTCGCGCGCCTTGACCGTGTAGCCGGCCAGTTCCTCGGCGGTCCACTGGCCGCCGGCCTTCTTGACGCCGGCCAGCAGTTTCTTGGCGGTCTCGCCGCGGTAGAAGCCGTCGAAGCCCTTGTCGGCCAGCAGCCGCAGGGTATGCGCCAGCTCCGGCTGCCTGAAGATGTCGCCCTCGGCGATGGGACGGCCGTTGCGCAGGTAGACCTCGCGCGTGCCGGGGTAGCGCTCCATCACCTCGCGACGCGACGCGTAGCCGCGCGCCATGCGCGCGTACACCGGGAAGCCATCGGTGGCGATGCGGATCGCCGGCGCCAGCGATTCGGACAGCGGCAGGCGGCCGTGCTCGCGCGCGACCTGCACCAGCATCGCCGGCAGGCCCGGGATGCCGGCCGACCACGGGCCGTTGACCGAGCGGTCGCGGTCCAGGTCGCCGTTCTTGTCGAGGAAGCGCTCGGGCGTGGCCGACGCCGGCGAGGTCTCGCGCGCGTCGAGCATCACGTCCTTGCCGGTGCGCGCGTCGTGCAGCATGAACAGGCCGCCGCCGCCCAGGCCGGAGCTGATCGGCTCGACCACGGCCAGCGTGGAAGACACCGCGACCGCGGCATCGAACGCGTTGCCGCCCTTGGCCAGGATTTCCATGCCGGCCCGGGTCGCCAGCTCATGGCCGCTGGCGATCGCCGCGCCATCGGGGTGCGCGGCCAGCGCCTGCGGCGCTGTCTGCGCCGCCCACGCCGCCGGTGCCAGCACCAGCGCAAACAACAGGAAGGGACGCGCGAAACGTTTCATTCCGAGGGGGTCTCCGGTTCGTACAGTTCGGGGTGGTCGCGCTGCAGCGCATGCAGCTTGGCCAGCAGCTGGTCGTGGGTCTCGGGGATGTCCGGATCCGGATCGATGCACTCGACCGGGCACACCACCACGCATTGCGGCTCGTCGAAATGACCGACGCATTCGGTGCAAAGGGCCGGATCGATCACGTAGATCGTCTCGCCCATCGAGATTGCCTTGTTCGGGCAGGCGGGCTCGCAGACGTCGCAGTTGACGCAGAGCTCATTGATTTTCAGAGACATGGAACGGCTCCATGCCCGCGCTCGCCGACGACAGGCCGGCGGCGCATGGCGCCGCCGGCTGCATGCGGCCCGTTTCCGGGCCGGCAGCGGCCGGGCATGCGTCGCGCATGCCCGGCCAGACACGGGTCACTTGGCTTCAACGAAGATGTAGTCGGCGCCGGTCGGCTGCACGATGGTCTGCACGCGGGCGTTGTCGGCGGCATCGCCGATGAACACCACGCGCACGCCCTTCATCGAATCGGCTTCCACGCCCTTGAACGCGGTCTCGATCAGGTCGGCCATCTTCGACGAGGCCGAGGAACCGAAGGCCAGCATGTTGCCCGGCGACACGCCGCGGCCGATGGCGGCGGTGGCGCTTTCGACCTGGCGCGTGTACTTGTCGGCGAATTCCGGATCCGACTCCGGCACCAGGTAGTACAGGAACGGGCTGTTGGTGATATTGCCCATGTTCTGCACGGCCACGGCCTGCAGGTACTTGCGCCAGCCGGCGTCGTCGTCCTTGGCCGGCGCGACCAGCGCCTGCTGCGCTTCGGCGACCGGGGCGGCCTCTTCCTTCTTGCAGGCGGTGAAGCCCAGCACCAGCGAAGCGGCAAGCATCACGCGCATCGTGTTCTTCATGGATCGTCTCCCTCTATTGGATTCGTTACAGCTGTTGGGATGGGTCAGGCGCCCGCGCGGGATTCGCGGGCCTTGCGCAGCGCTTCCAGCACCGTGGCCGGCACGAAGCCGGACACGTCGCCCCCGAGCCGGGCGATTTCGCGCACCAGCGAGGAGGAAATGAAGCTGTGCTGTTCGGACGGGGTCAGGAACAGGGTCTCGACCTCCGGGATCAGGTGGCGGTTCATGCTCGCCATCTGGAATTCGTACTCGAAATCGGACACCGCGCGCAGGCCGCGCAGCAGTACGCCGGCATGCACCGAGCGCACGAAATGCGCCAGCAGGGTGTCGAAACCAACCACCTCGACGTTGCCATGGCGCGCCAGCGCCTCGCGCGCCAGATCAACGCGCAGCTCCAGCGGCAGCGTCGGTCCCTTGGACGGGCTCTGCGCCACGCCGACCACGATCTTCTCGAACAGCGGCGCGGCCCGGTGCACCAGGTCGATATGACCATTGGTGATCGGGTCGAACGTGCCCGGATAGACGGCGATGCGCGGGTTGGACGGGGTCATGCGGACGGGGTCGCGTTCAGGTCATCGCGGAGTGTAGCAGCGGCGCGACGGTACAGGGCATAGCCCACATCGCGGGTGCCGCCCTCGCGGTGCAGGCTCCAGCCGGCGGGCACACGCGGCGCCGCGCCCGCCGGCGCCTCCACGTACAACCATGCATCGGCGGCCAGGTGCCGCGGCAACCGTTCGAACACCTGCGCCCACATGCCGTCGGCGAATGGCGGATCGACGAACACGATGTCGGCCTGCTGCGCCGGAGCGGTTTCCAGCCAGCGCAATGCGTCGCCGGCGGCGACCTGCACCTGCGCAGCGGCATCCAGGCGCACGACCACATCGCGCAGGGCAGCCACCAGCGCCGGATCGCGCTCGACCAGCTGCGCCGACGCCGCGCCGCGCGAGACCGCCTCCAGCCCCAGCGCGCCGCTGCCGGCGAACAGGTCCAGCACGCGCGCGCCCGGCAACTTCGGCATCAGCCAGTTGAACAGGGTCTCGCGCACGCGGTCGCTGGTCGGACGCAGCCCTTCGGCGTACGGCACCGGCAGCCGCGTATTGCGCCAGCGTCCGCCGATGATGCGCACCTGCCCTTCCCCGCCATGTGCGTGACGCCGGGGAGCAGGGGCTGGAGATCGGGGCGGACGGGGCATGGGGCAAGCGCGGGAAACGGGCCGGCATGATAATGCCGAATCGACCACCGCGCCCCGCTGCGCCCGGGCGGCGCGGACGCCCCGAGCGGCCGTCGATCTTGAAATCCGCCATCGGGCCCACATCCGTGAAGCCATCGGCCGCCGCGCGCGGCCCAGGCAACCCATGGAGCGAACCCGACGATGAGCGCCGAAGCCCACAAGGAAACCCGCGGTTTCCAGACCGAGGTGAAGCAGCTGCTGCACCTGATGATCCACTCGCTGTACTCGAACAAGGAAATCTTCCTGCGCGAGCTGGTCTCCAACGCCGCCGACGCCGCCGACAAGCTGCGCTTCGAGGCGCTGACCCGGCCGGAGCTGCTGGAAGGCGACGGCGCGCTGCGCATCCGCATCGAGGCCGACCCGGCTGCGCGTACCCTGACCATCGATGACAACGGCATCGGCCTGAGCCGCGACGAGGCCGTCGCGCACCTGGGCACCATCGCCAAATCCGGCACCGCCGATTTCCTGAAGAACCTGTCTGGCGACCAGAAGAAGGACGCCAACCTGATCGGCCAGTTCGGCGTGGGCTTCTATTCGGCCTTCATCGTCGCCGACCAGGTCGACGTCTACAGCCGCCGCGCCGGCCTGCCGGCCAGCGAGGGCGTGCACTGGTCCTCGCGCGGCGAAGGCGAGTTCGAGGTGGCGACCATCGACAAGCCCGGGCGCGGCACCCGCATCGTGCTGCACCTGAAGGAAGGCGAGGAAGGCTACGCCGACGGCTGGACGCTGCGCAGCCTGGTCAAGAAGTATTCCGACCACATCGGCCTGCCGATCGAACTGCTCAAGGAAGCGCAGGGCGAAGAAGCACCGGCCGCAGCGGAGTGGGAGGCGGTCAACAAGGCCAACGCGCTGTGGACCCGCCCCCGCGCCGAAGTCACCGACGCCGAATACAACGAGTTCTACAAGCACATCGCCCACGACTTCAGCGACCCGCTGGCATGGAGCCACAACAAGGTCGAGGGCAAGCTGGAATACACCTCGCTGCTGTACACGCCCGGCCGCGCGCCGTTCGACCTGTACCACCGCGACGCCGCCAAGGGCCTGAAGCTGTACGTGCAGCGCGTTTTCATCATGGACCAGGCCGAGCAGTTCCTGCCGCTGTACCTGCGTTTCATCAAGGGCGTGGTCGATTCATCCGACCTGCCGCTGAACGTCTCGCGCGAGATCCTGCAGTCCGGCCCGGTGGTCGACTCGATGAAGTCGGCGCTGACCAAGCGCGCGCTGGACATGCTGGAAAAGCTGGCCAAGGACAGGCCCGCGGACTACGCGCGGTTCTGGAAGGAGTTCGGCCAGGTACTGAAGGAAGGCCCCGCCGAGGACTTCAACAACCGCGAGAAGATCGCCGGCCTGCTGCGCTTCGCCTCCACCCACGGCGGCGACGGCGAGCAGGACGTGGCGCTGGCCGATTACGTGGGCCGCATGGTCGAAGGCCAGGACAAGATCTACTACCTCACCGGCGAGAGCCACCTGCAGGTCAAGGACAGCCCGCACCTGGAAGTGTTCTGCAAGAAGGGCATCGAAGTGCTGCTGATGACCGACCGCATCGACGAGTGGCTGATGAACTACCTGCACGAGTTCGACGGCAGGTCGTTCGTGGACGTGGCCCGCGGCGACCTGGACCTGGGCACGCTGGATTCGGAGGAAGAGAAGAAGGCGCAGGAGGAAACCGCCAAGGCCAAGGAAGGGCTGGCCGCGCGCATCAAGACCGCGCTGGGCGAGGACGTGGCCGAAGTGCGCGTGTCCCACCGCCTGACCGATTCGCCGGCGATCCTGGCCATCGGCGAGCAGGACCTCGGCCTGCAGATGCGGCAGATCCTGGAAGCCAGCGGCCAGAAGGTGCCCGACGCCAAGCCGGTGTTCGAGTTCAACCCGGGCCATCCGCTGATCGGCAAGCTCGACGACGAGCCGGACATGGACCGCTTCAATGACCTGGCCCGTGTGCTGTTCGACCAGGCCGCGCTGGCCGCCGGCGACGGCCTGAAGGATCCGGCCGCCTACGTGCGCCGGCTCAACAGGCTGCTGCTGGAACTGTCGGCCTGAGAGCAGCCTCCCTCCACGGGAGGAGGCTCCTCGTAGGAGCGGCTTCAGCCGCGATGGGGGTTCATGCGAATGCCCCACGCGGCTGAAGCC
>NZ_JASCOS010000053.1:0-23532 GCF_029959705.1 Stenotrophomonas sp. PS02297
CGCCGGCGGTGCCGGCCAGCGTCGGCGAGGTGGATGTGTGCTGGCCGCTGGGCATCGCCGCGGCCGATACGCCGCCGGCGATGTGCCAGCGGCGGCTCGAGGCGCTGGTGCTGGATGGCACCGTGCCGCCGACCTTCGCCGAACGCGATGCGCGGCTGTGGCAGTCGGGCCAGGTGCGCTTCGAGGTCGATGCGCGCAGCGGCCAGCGCCTGTCGGCCGGCTGCGAGGGCCACCCGCAGCGGCAGGCGCGCGAGGTGGCGCGCTGGCCGGCGCTGGCCTCGCCATGGCTGTCGCAGGTGCAGCGGCAGGCGCAGCGCCTGCCTCCGCTGGCGCCGGATTGCCCCGACGACGGCCGCGGCAACGACGGCATGCTGCACATCGATGGGCTCACCGACCGCGCCACGCTGGCGCGCGCGCCCGGCGCCACGCACGGGCCGCGCCTGCAGTTGCGGGCGATCGGCAGCGAGGCGACAGTGCAGTGGCTGCTGGACGGGCGCTGGATCGCGCAGACCGAAGGCTCGCGTACGTTCGTGCGCGACTTCGACGAACCCGGCGAGCACAGCCTCACCGCGCTGGCCGCGGACGGCGCCTGGACGCGCATCCGCTTCCGCGTGGCGCAGTGAGCGGCATATCTCTGTAGGTGCGAGGCGCGCCTCGCACGCCTTTCGTGGCCGATGCCGGTAAGCCACATGCTGGGCGAGCCCGGCACCCACCGGACTGCTCGCCGATCCAGCCGTCGAGCACGCGCTCGATGACTGGCTGCGGGCGGATCCGCAGCCGCGTGACGCAGTGAGCGGCATATCTCTGTAGGTGCGAGGCGCGCCTCGCACGCTTTAAATGGCCGATGTCGGGAAAGCCACGTGCCGGACAAGTCCGGCACCCACGGGGCTGCTCGCCGATCCAGCCGTCGAGCATGCGCTCTATGACTGGCTGCGGGCGGATCCGCAGCCGCGTGGCGCAGTGAGCGGCATATCTCTGTAGGTGCGAGGCGCGCCTCGCACGCCGTTCGTAGCCGATGTCGGGAAAGCCACGTGCCGGGCGAGCCCGGCACCTACCGCGTATTACTCGCCGATCCACCCATCGAGCATGTCGGCGAAATCGTCGGCGTGGTCTTCTTCCTGCGCCAGGATGTGCTCCAGGATGCGCTTGGTGGTGGTGTCCTTGTCGCCGACGAAGTTGATCATCTCGCGGTAGCTGTCGATGGCGATGCGCTCGGCGATCAGGTTCTCGCGCACCATGTCGCGCAGGTTGCCGCCTTCCTTATACTCGGCATGCGAGCGCGCAGTGAGCGTATCCGGGTTGAAGTCCGGTTCGCCGCCCAGCTGCACGATGCGCTCGGCCAGCATGCCGGCGTGCGCCTGCTCCTGCTGCGCGTGCTCCAGGAACTCGGCCTTCACCGCGTCGGCGAGCATGCCCTTGGCCATGTAGTAGTGGCGGTAGTAGCGCAGCACGCACACCCACTCGGTGGCCAGCGCATCGTTGAGCAGCTTGATCACCATCTTGCGGTCGGCGCTGTAGGTCGGCGTGATCGCGCCGTCCTCGATGCTCTTGCGTGCGTTGGCGCGCAGGGTCTTGCGGTCGGTGATGACAGTGGCCGTGGCCGGGACGGTCGTGGCCTTCTTGCTGGCGGGCTGCTTGCTCATGGCTGGCGTGCTCCGTGGTGGAAAGGGGGATCGCTACTCCGGAAGATGGGCGAGCATGTACTCGGCCGAGGACACCTCGAACCTGCCGGGTTCCTCGACATGCACGCCGCGGACGGTGCCGTTGTCCACGTACAGCGCGAACCGGCGCGAACGCATGCCCATGCCCGACCCGCTGGCGTCCATCTCCAGCCCCAGCGCACGGGTGAAGTCGCCGTTGCCGTCGGACAGCATCATCAGCCCGTCCGGCACCGACTGCGACTTGGCCCAGGCCTGCATCACGAACGGGTCGTTCACCGCCATGCAGAACACCTCGATGCCGCGGCTGCGGAACTGCTCGAAATGCTCGACATAGCCGGGCAGGTGGCGCGCCGAACAGGTCGGGGTGAACGCGCCCGGCACCGCGAACAGCACCACCTTGCGGCCATCGAACAGCGCCTGCGTGTCGATGGTTTCCAGGCCTTCGCGGATGCGCTTGAGGGTCACTTCCGGGATGCGGTCGCCGACGTGGATGGTCATGGGGTTCTCCTGCTATGGGTTGAAGTCTATGGACCGGGGGTTGAGGGTTGCGTCAACGGCTTGAAAAGAAAGTCTTCACGCCGCATTTCCCCGCCTGGGAACGATACCGGCATTGTCGCCGCTAAAATGGCGCTCCGACGCTTCCCTGCGCCATGTCCGCCCACACCAAGGCATCGCACGTGACCCGACTCCTGCTGCTCCTGTTGCTTGTCGCGGTGTCATCGGCCGCCGGCGCCGTCGTGATCCGGCACGATGTCGATGACGCGAAGTACCGGATCCCCGCTTCCGCTTTTCCCGCCCTGGTCGACATGCCTGGTGAGGGGCACGGCGTCCTGATCGCACCGCAGTGGGTCGTCACTGCGGCCCATGCGATCCCGGCGCACGCGCCGCTCGATCAGGTGAGCATCGGCGGCATCGCCCGCAAGGTGGAACGCGTGGTCACGCATGCGGGCTACAGGACGCTGCCGCAGGCGCTGATCGACCAGGCCATGGCCAGCGGCGAGGCCATGTTGATCGTGGTGTTCCTTGCCGGGTCCGACGACATCGCGCTGGTCAGGCTGACCCGGCCGGTGACGGATGTGGCTCCCGTCGCCCTCTACCGCGACAGCGACGAGGCGGGCCAGGTCGTCCAGATCGTGGGGAAGGGCGCCACCGGCACGGGCGCCACCGGGCACGATCCCGCCGGCCCGAACCGGACGGAGTTGCGCCGCGCGTTCAACAGGGTCACCAGCGCTTACGACCGCTGGTTCTGCTACGTGTTCGACGAGCCGCCCGCAGCGCTGCCGCTGGAGGGCGTCATCGGCAACGGCGACAGTGGCGGTCCGGCGCTCATCCAGGCCGATGGGCAGTGGCGCCTGGCCGGGCTGGCCTCGTGGAAGGTGGTCCAGGGCAATGTGTTGACCGCCCGTCCCGGGCGTTACGGCCAGACTGTCTGCAATGTCCGCCTGGGCCATTACCGGGAGTGGATCGAGAGCGTGATGGCCGGGCAGGCGCAGGCACAGGCTTACAATTCGTTCGACGGGCCGATGCCGCTTCTCGGCGGGGCCTGATTCTGGCAATGGCCGTCGCCACGCGGCGGCGGACCGACTTTCTGTAAAGGTGTCTGGATGGAATTCAAGGATTACTACGCGACATTGGGCGTGGAGCCCACGGCCGGCGATGCCGAGATCAAGACCGCCTACCGGCGGCTGGCGCGCAAGTACCACCCGGACGTGAGCAAGGAAGCCGGCGCCGAGGAGAAGTTCAAGGCCGTCAACGAGGCCTACGAGGCGCTGCGCGATCCGGCCAAGCGCCAGGCCTACGACCAGCTGCGCGCGCGCGGTTACCGGCCCGGCGAGGAGTTTCAGGCGCCGCCGGATTTTGGCGGCGGCCAGGGCTTCGACTTCGAGGAAGTGTTCGGTGGCGGTGGCGCCGGCGGCGGCTTCAGCGATTTCTTCGAGAGCCTGTTCGCGCGCCAGCGCGGCGGTGGCGGCCGTGCGCGTGGCGGTTTCGACGGCTTCGGCGGCAGCGCCGGCCCGCAGCCGATGCGCGATACCCGCGCCAAGCTGTCGGTGCCGCTGGAGGCGGCCTACGGCGGCGACACGCTGCGCATCAACGTCGATGGCCGCCAGCTCGATGTGCGCGTGCCCAAGGGCATCCGCCCGGGGCAGGTGATCCGCCTGGCCGGGCAGGGTAGCGGCGGCGGCAACCTGATGCTGGAAGTGGAATACGCCGCGCACCCGCAGTTCGAGGTGGACGGCCGCAACATCCTCTACACCCTGCAGGTCACGCCCTGGCAGGCGGCGCTGGGCACCAGCATCAGCGTGCCGACCCTGGGCGGCGCGGTGGAACTGAAGGTGCCGGCCGATTCGGACAGCGGCCGCAAACTGCGCCTGCGCGGCCGCGGCCTGCCGGGCAAGCCGGACGGTGACCAGATCGTCGAACTGGAAGTGATCGCGCCGGTGGCGACCAACGAGGCCCAGCAGAAGGCCTACCGCGCGTTGGCCAAGGCGTTCGGCGAGAAGGTGTAAAGCCGCAGGGCTGATCGCGGTGGGCCTTTGCCGGCGAAGCCCCAGCGGGGCGTTGCCCCGCTCTACAAAGGGCTGGATCGCAGCGGTTCTGTAGCGCCGGGCAACGCCCGGCGGGGCCTTGCCGGGAAAGCTTCAGCGGGGCGATGCCCCGCTCTACAACGGGCTGGATCGCAGTGGTTCTGTAGCGCTGGGCAGCGCCCGGCGGGGCCTTGTCGCGAAAGCCCCAGCGGGGCGTTGCCCCGCTCTACAAAGGGCTGGATCGCCGCGGTTCTGTAGCGCCGGGCAGCGCCCGGCGGGGCCTTGCCGGGAAAGCTCCAGCGGGGCGTTGCCCCGCTCTACAAAGGGCTGGATCGCAGTGGTTCTGTAGCGCCGGGCAGCGCCCGGCGGGGCCTTGCCGTGAAAGCTTCAGCGGGGCGTTGCCCCGCTCTACAAAGGGCTGGATCGCAGTGGTTCTGTAGCGCCGGGCAACGCCCGGCGGGGCCTTGCCGCGAAAGCTTCAGCGGGGCGATGCCCGTTTCGCGAGGTCATGCCTGGGGAGCGTCGCCACCGCCTTCGAACACCCGCGCGATCACCTCGGACAGCTCGTCCTCGGAGAACGGCTTGGTGATGTAGGCCTTGGCGCCCTGGCGCATGCCCCACAGGCGGTCGGTGTCCTGGTCCTTGGTGGTCACCAGCACCACCGGGATGTGCGCGGTGCTGGCCTCGCGCTTGAGCGTGCGCGTGGCCTGGAAGCCGTTGAGATTGGGCATCACCACGTCCATCAGCACCAGGTCGGGCAGGACCGACTTGGCGGCCTCCACGCCGGCGGCGCCGTCGGTGGCGGTGAAGGTTTCATGCCCCAGTTTTTCGACGATGCGCTGGATGCCGAGCAGCTGCGACGGCGAATCGTCCACGATCAGGATGCGCGCCACGTTCTTCCCCAAGATGATGTCGCCGGCATAGTGTCGGCCCGCCCGCGGCGCGAAGCAACCTGTATGCGCGCGCTGCGCGGCCGCATTCAGTCGATTCTCACGACCGTGCGCCCGAACGAACCGCCGGCCAGCATGGTGGCGAAGACCTCGGGCAGGCCGTCCAGGCCCACTTCGCGCGTGCAGATGGTGTCCAGGTGGCGCGGCTTCCAGTCCTCGCCCAGGTGCTGCCAGACCTGTTCGCGGATGTCGCGCGCGGTGCCGGCCGAGGCCACGCCCAGCAGCGAGACGCCGCGGATGATGAAGGGCATCACCGTCATGTCCAGCTGCGCGCTGGCGGCCAGGCCGGCCGAGGCGACGTTGCCGTAGGGCGCGGTCTGCGCCAGCAGGCTGGTGAGCATGGCGCCGCCGACATTGTCCAGGCCGCCACCGAAGCGCGCCGATTCCATCGGCCGGGTGGTGGCCAGCGCGTCGCGGCCCAGCACTTCGCTGGCGCCGAGCCTGGTCAGGTAGTCCTTCGCCTCGGCCTTGCCGCTGATGGCGTGCACCTCGAAGCCGGCGCGGCTGAAGATGTCCACCGCCAGCGAGCCGACCCCGCCGGTGGCGCCGGTCACCGCCAGCGGGCCATGGTCCGGCGTCTGCCGGTTGTCCTTCATGCGCAGCAGCGCCAGCGCCGCGGTGAAGCCGGCCGTGCCCAGCACCATGGCCTCGCGCAGCGACAGCCCCGCCGGCAGCGGGATCGCCCACTTCGATTCCAGCCGCACGTACTGGCTGTAGCCGCCGTCGCGGGTCTCGCTCAGGCCGCAGCCGGTGGCCAGCACCGCGTCGCCCTCGCGGAACGCAGGATCCGTGGAGGCGACCACCTCGCCGGCCACGTCGATGCCGCCCACCAGCGGGAAGCGGCGCAGGATCTTGCCCTGGCCGGTGCCGGCCAGTGCGTCCTTGTAGTTGACCGAGGACCAGCGGGCGCGCACCACCACCTCGCCGGGGCTCAGCTGGTCCAGCGCAATCTGCTCCAGCCCGCCGCGGTAGCCGGCGTCGTCGTTGTGGATGCGGAAGGCGGTGAAGGGAGCGTGGGCGGACATGGCGCGGCCTGCAGCGGAACGGGGGAATAACCAAGATAGCGGTTGCGAAACGTCAGGTCTGCCCCATCTTGTAGAATCGAAACCCGATTGAGACGGCTGGCGGCCCCGCGCCCGGCCCTGACAGATGGAGCATGCATGGCCTGGAACACACCTGGCGGCAACGATAGTGGCGGCCCCGCCGACAACCGGCGCGGCTCGCGCTCGCCGCGCGGCGGCAATGGCGGCGGCGGATGGGGCGGACTGCCCGGCCCGCTGCGCGACCTGTTCGACGGCGGCATCTGGCGCTGGTTACTGCTGGCGGTGGCGCTGCTGCTGCTGCTGTCCAGCTTCCAGCTGATCGGCGAACAGCAGCGCGGCGTGGTGCTGCGCTTCGGCCAGTTCTCGCGCATCCTGCAGCCGGGCCCGAACTTCAAGCTGCCGTGGCCGATCGAATCGGTGGTCAAGGTCAACGCCACCCAGATCAAGACCTTCAGCAGCAACGTGCCGGTGCTCACCCGCGACGAGAACATCGTCAACGTGGCGCTGAACGTGCAGTACCGCGTCGACGACCCGCGCCTGTACCAGTTCGGCACCATCGACGCCGACCAGGTGCTGGAGCAGTCGGCGCAGAGCGCGGTGCGCGAGCAGGTCGGCCGCGCCGACCTCAATACCGTGCTCAACAACCGCGGCCCGCTGGCCGTGGCCGCCGAGCAGCGCCTGCAGGCCTCGCTCAAGGCCTACCGCACCGGCCTGGTGGTCACCGGCCTGACCCTGCCCGACGCGCGCCCGCCGGAGGAAGTGAAGCCGGCCTTCGACGAGGTCAACGGCGCCCAGCAGGTCAAGGAGCGCTTGATCAACGAAGCCCAGGCCTACGCCGCCAAGGTCGTGCCGGAAGCGCGCGGCCAGGCCTCGCGTGCCCGCACCACCGCCGAAGGCTACAAGCAGGCCATCGTCGCCCGCGCCGAAGGCGACGCGCGCCGCTTCACCCTGCTGCAGGCCGAGTACAAGAACGCGCCGGAAGTCACCCGCAAGCGCCTGTGGCTGGAAACCGTGCAGCAGGTGCTGGCCGAGAACCGCAAGGTCATCGGCGGCGACGGCCGCCAGCTGATCTACGTGCCGATGCCGGCCGACGCCGGCAAGACGGGCAACGCCCCGCAACTGACCCCGGAAATGGCGGTGCCGGCGCTGCCGGCCGCCACGGACAGCATTCGCAACGCGGACCGCTCGGTCTCGCGCTCGGCAAACCGTGAGGAGGCCGGCCGATGAAGAATTCCCTGTTGATTGGCCTGCTGGTCGTCCTGCTGCTGGGCCTGCTCGGCTCGGTCTACGTGGTGCGCGAAGACCAGACCGCCATGGTGCTCAACCTGGGCAAGGTGGTGCGCTCGGACATCAAGCCCGGCCTGCACTTCAAGGTGCCGCTGGTGGAGACGGTGCGCGTGTTCGACCGCCGCTTCCAGGTGTTGGACACCGCCCCGGCGCGCTACTTCACCGCCGAGCAGAAGGACGTGAGCGTCGACTTCTTCGCCATCGGCTACATCTCCGACGTACGCGCCTACTACCGCGCCACCGGCGGCGACGGCAAGGTGGCCAACGCCCGCCTGGCGCCGATCATCACCGACTCGCTGCGCAACCAGATCAACTCGCGCACGCTGCGGCAGCTGGTCTCCGGCGACCGCGAGGAACTGATCGCCGGGCAGCTGAAGGGCATCAACGAGGCGGTGCAGACCCTGGGCATGCAGATCATCGACCTGCGCATCAAGCAGATCGACCTGCCCACCGACAGCCAGGTGATCACCGACGTCTACGAGCGCATGCGCGCCCAGCGCAAGCAGGAAGCGGCCAAGCTGCGCGCCGAAGGCGAGGAGCAGTCGCTGACCATCCGCGCCCAGGCCGACCGCGAGAGCACCGTGCTGGTGGCCGAGGCCGAGCGCGACGCCCAGCAGCTGCGCGGCGAGGGCGATGCCCAGGCCGCCGCCATCTACGGCAAGGCCGGCTCGGCCGACCCGGCGTTCTACGCCTTCTACCGCAGCCTGGAGGCCTACCGCGGCTCCATGGCCGATGGCAACGGCGTGATCGTGCTGGACAAGAACGACCCGTTCCTCCAGTACCTCAAGAACGACCGCTGAGCCTTTAGAGCCCCTCTCCCTTCGGGAGAGGGGTTGGGGTGAGGGCAGGGGCGCAGCCCCCAAATTGTCTCCCTCTGGCGCTCCAGCTTCCGCAGCCTCATCCGCCCTCCTGGCACCTCGCTCCGCGCCCCGGCCCGGCGCAGCGCACCGGGCGTTCAAACGTGTGCGAGCCGGTGGCTCGCAAGCGACACGTCTTCACCCCGCCGTGAGAAGGAAATAGCAGCGCCCCATGCAAGACCTCCTCTCCGCTCTCTGCCTCGTCGCCGTCCTCGAAGGCCTGTTCCTGTTCGCCGCCCCGCTGGCGTGGAAGCGCATGGCCGCGCGCCTGCTGGAACTGCCGGCCGCCGCCCTGCGCCAGTCCGGCGCGCTGATGCTGGCCATCGGCCTGGCCGTGTTGTGGTGGCTGCGCCACTGAACCGCTGCCGGCCAGCCGCCCCGGCCCGAACCCGCGGGGGTGGTAGCCGTCAGGCAAAACCCGGATAATCCAGAAAAGCCGGCCGGGGCACTCCCGTTCGGCTTTTTCCGTGTATGGCCCTGACGTTTGCCGGCCGCCCCCCGATGGGGCCGCCACACAGGCAGACCCGCCGGCCCCGCACGGTCCCGTCCGCGGCCCCGATGGCCGCAGCCAACTCAGGAGTTCACCCGTCATGGGTCAATCAGTTGTTGTTCTCGGCGCCCAGTGGGGCGATGAAGGCAAGGGCAAGATCGTCGATCTGCTGACCGAGGAAATCGGTGCCGTCGTGCGTTTCCAGGGCGGCCACAACGCCGGCCACACCTTGGTCATCAACGGCAAGAAGACCGTCCTGCACCTGATTCCGTCCGGCATCCTGCGCGACGACGCGCTGTGCCTGATCGGCAATGGCGTGGTGATTTCCCCGGCCGCGCTGCGCAAGGAAATCGAAGAGCTGGAAACGGCCGGTGTGGAAGTGCGCTCGCGCCTGAAGATCTCCCCGGCCGCGCCGCTGATCATGCCGTACCACATCGCCCTGGACCAGGCGCGCGAGAAGGCCGCCGGCGGCAAGGCCATCGGCACCACCGGCCGCGGCATCGGCCCGGCGTATGAAGACAAGGTGGCGCGCCGCGGCATCCGCATCGCCGACCTGCACTATCCGGAACAGCTGGCCGAAAAGCTGCGCGCCGCGCTGGACTACCACAACTTCGTGCTGACGAAGTACCTGGGCGTGGAGCCGGTTGATTTCGACACCGTCTACGCCGAAGCGCTGGCGTTCGGTGAGTATGTGGAACCGATGAAGTCCGACGTAGCCGGCATCTGCCACGACCTGCGCAAGCAGGGCAAGCGCGTGCTGTTCGAAGGCGCGCAGGGCGCGCTGCTGGACATCGACCACGGCACCTACCCGTACGTCACCAGCTCCAACACCACCGTGGGCGGCGCACTGGCCGGCGCCGGCGTGGGCGCCGACGCCATCGACTACGTGCTGGGCATCGCCAAGGCCTATGCCACCCGCGTCGGCGGCGGCCCGTTCCCGACCGAACTGGACGACGAGATCGGCCAGGGCATCCGCGACCGCGGCGCCGAATACGGCGCCTCCACCGGCCGCCCGCGCCGCTGCGGCTGGATGGACATCGTCGCGCTCAAGCGCGCCGTGGCCATCAACGGCATCTCCGGCCTGTGCATCACCAAGCTCGACGTGCTCGACGGCATGGAAAAGCTCAAGGTGTGCATCGCCTACGAATACCGCGGCAAGCGCACCGAATACGCCCCGCTGGACGCGCAGGGCTGGGAAGAGTGCACCCCGGTGTACCTGGAATTCCCGGGCTGGAGCGAGAACACCCACGGCATCACCAATTGGGACGACCTGCCGCCGGCCGCACGCGCCTACCTGCGCTCGCTGGAAGAACTGGCCGGCTGCCCGATCAGCATCGTCTCCACCGGCCCGGACCGTGATCACACGATGGTGTTGCAGGATCCGTGGGGTTGAGGCAATTCGCCACCGCTTTTTTGCATCTTTCGTATGCAGAAAGCGGAGCAAACCAAGAGGCCCCGCGTGAGTGGGGCCTCTTTATTGATGCTTGTGCTTGCATTTCGGCCGTTGATGCTGCGGCGTGGCGGCATATTTGTACCTTAGCCCATGCCATGATGCTGTAACACGTGTGCATTTTTTCCCTGGTGGCAGGAGTTTACTGTCGCAGGCTGATCTTGCTTCGCGTTGGTATAGGGCTGTTACAAGTGGGGTTGGGGCTAGAGATACATGCAGAAGAAACAGGACCAAAGCCAGATCAAGTGGATTTCCGACTTCATCTGGAACATCGCTGACGACCGCCTGCGCGACGTTTACGTGCGCGGCAAGTACCGTGACGTGATCCTGCCCTTCACCGTGCTGCGACGGCTCGATGCCGTACTTGAAGCCAGGAAGGACGCGGTGCTCGAGCGTAAGAGGTTTCTCGACACCCACAAGGTGGCCGAGCAGGACGGCGCGCTGCGCATGGCGGCAGACCAAGCCTTCTACAACGTCTCGGAGTTCACGCTGGCCAAGCTCAAGGCCAGTGCGGCAGGCCAGCGCCTGCGCGATGACTTCATTGCGTACCTGGACGGCTTCTCACCCAACGTGCAGGAGATCCTCACCAAGTTCAACTTCCGCAACCAGATCCAGAAGCTGGTGGATTCCCACGTCCTTGGCTACCTGATCGACGACTTCCTCGACCCAGAGGTCAATCTCGCGCCGCTGCCCGTGAAGGATGCCGACGGCCGCATCAAGCTGCCCGCGCTGGACAACCACGGCATGGGCACGGTGTTCGAGGAGCTGATCCGCCGCTTCAACGAAGACAACAACGAAGAGGCAGGCGAACACTTCACCCCGCGCGATGTGGTGCAGCTTATGGCCAAGTTGCTGTTCCTGCCGGTGGCCGACCGGATCGAGTCCAGCACCTATTCGCTCTACGACGGCTCCTGCGGTACCGGCGGCATGCTCACCGTGGCCGAGGAAGCCTTGCACGAACTGGCAGAGGAACACGGCAAGGAAGTGTCGATCCACCTGTTCGGGCAGGAGATCAGCGACGAAACCTACGCCATCTGCAAGGCCGACCTGCTCTTGAAGGGCGAAGGTGCAGAGGCCGAGAACATCGTCGGCGGCGCGGACAAGTCCACCCTGTCCGCCGACCAGTTCCGCAGCCGCGAATTCGATTTCATGATCTCCAACCCGCCCTACGGCAAGAGTTGGAAGACCGATCTGGAACGCATGGGCGGCAAGAAGGAATTCAACGACCCGCGCTTCATCGTTAGCCACGCGGGCAACGCCGAGTTCACGCTCCTCACGCGTTCCAGCGACGGGCAGCTCATGTTCCAAGTGAACAAGCTGCAAAAAATGAAGCACAGCACGCCGCTGGGCAGCCGCATCGCGCTGGTGCATAACGGCTCGGCGCTGTTTACCGGCGACGCAGGCCAGGGCGAGAGCAACATCCGCCGTTGGGTGCTGGAGAACGACTGGCTCGAAGCCATCATCGCCCTACCGCTCAACATCTTCTACAACACCGGTATCGCCACCTACATCTGGGTGCTGGCCAACAAGAAGGCCGAGGCGCGGCGTGGCAAAGTGCAGTTGATCGACGCATCTCAGTGGTGCCAGCCGCTGCGCCGCAACCTGGGCAAGAAGAACTGCGAACTCTCGGATGGAGACGTCCAGCGAATCCTCGACCTCTACCTGGGCGAGGCGCAGGAAACCGCCGAGTCGAAATGGTTCGACACCCAGGACTTCGGCTACTGGAAGATCACCGTCGACCGTCCGCTGCGCTTGAAAAGCCAGCTCTCTGACGAATGCATCGAGCCCCTGCGTTTTGCTTCCGGCGATGAGGCACTACGCGCCGAAATCTATGCCACCCACGGCGAGGCGCTCTACAGCGAGTTTGCCAAGCGCAAGCCGGCCATCGAGGCGTGGCTGAAGGGCGAGGACGAGAACGAAGACGACGAAAGCGAAGACGGCGACAGCGGCGATGACGGCGAAGCCCCCGCCGCCCGTAAGGCCGTATCCGCCAAGCGCCGCAAGAAGCTGCTCGACGTATCGACGTGGCAGCGCGACAAGGGACTGATGGAGGTGGCGCGACGGGCGCAGACGGCACTGGGCAGCGTCGTTTTCGACGACCACAATGAGTTCCGATCCCGCTTCGATGCTGCGCTCAAGGCGCAGGGTGACAAGCTCGGCGCGCCGGAAAAGAAGGCCATCTACAAGGCGGTGAGCTGGCGCGACGAAGCCGCGCCGCCGGTCATCGCCAAGCGCAGCAAGCTCAAGGCGGGCGAGCATTTCGAGCTCGGCTTCGACGGCGCGTACCTGGAAACCGTCGGCAAGGATCGCTTCATGGTCGAGTACGAACCCGACAGCGAGCTGCGCGATACCGAGCAGGTACCGCTGAAGGAACCGGGCGGCATCGACGCATTCTTCGCTCGCGAAGTGCTGCCGCACGCGCCGGATGCCTGGATCGCAACGGACAAGACTCAGATCGGCTACGAGATTTCGTTTGCCCGCTATTTCTACAAGCCCGCTCCGCTGCGCACACTGGCCGAAATCCGCGCTGACATCCTTGCGCTGGAGCAGCAGAGCGAAGGCTTGCTGCACAAGATCGTGGGGGGCGCATGATGACGGTGGCGAGCGCGTACACGAACTACCGGCAGCCGAAGATGCGCTGGTTGCCCGCTGTGCCGGAGCACTGGAACGAGCAACGCGCCAAGACCTTCTTCCGCGAGGTGGATGAGCGCTCGAAGACCGGACAGGAGGAACTGCTGTCGGTGTCTCACCTCACCGGCGTTACCCCGCGCAGCCAGAAGAAGGTCACGATGTTCAAGGCTGCGAGCTACGTTGGCTCCAAGCTGTGCCGCCCCGGCGACATCGTCATCAACACGCTGTGGGCATGGATGGCAGCGCTTGGTGCGAGCAGGCACGTGGGCATCGTCAGTCCCGCCTATGGCGTGTACCGCCCCCGCCGCGCCAACAGCTTCAACCCGGCCTATCTCGACTATCTGTTGCGCACCCGCGTCTACGTGGCTGAATACATCGGGCGCTCTACCGGCATTCGATCCTCCCGCCTGCGCCTGTACCCGAACCAGTTCCTCGACATCGCACTGATCCAGCCACCGCGCCCCGAACAAGACCGGATCGTTGCCTACCTGCGCGCGCAGGACGCGCACATCGCCCGCTTCATCAAGGCCAAGCGCGAGTTGATCGCGCTGATGGCCGAGCAACGTGGCATTCTTGCAGAGCGAGCTATTTCATCTTCGGAAACTCAACACCTTCGGCTTGACCGGGTCATCTCGCTTTTGGCGACTCCCATCACCAGAGAGCCGGAAGTGATCTACACGCCGATTGGCATGTTCAATCGTGGTCGCGGCATTTTCCACAAGCCGCTCACCGAAGGGAAACACCTTGGGGATTCGACTTTCTTCCGCATCGAGAAAGGCGACCTGATATTCAGCGGCCAGTTCGCCTGGGAAGGTGCGGTTGCCGTTGCCAGCACCGAAGATGATGAATGCATTGCATCCCATCGCTACCCGATTGCCAAATGCAAACGTGATGCCGTCACGCCGGAATATCTCTACACGTTCTTCTTGAGCAAGACTGGCGGCCTGATTCTCAACCATCATTCGCGCGGCGCGGCAGGGCGAAATCGCCCGCTGAATCCGCGCTCGCTGTTGAAAGAGAAGGTTCCGGTTCCGCCGCTGCATCTGCAGCGCGAAGTTTCCGACTTCTACTACGAAGAACTATCGGTGCGCCGAGAGATAGAAAAGGAAATTGCCCTGATCCGCGAATACCGCGACCGCCTGATTGCCGATGTAGTCACCGGTCAAGTGGACGTGCGCGGCTGGCAGCCCGGCCCGGAGGACGTAGTGGACGACGCGGCGCTGGCCGCGCTCGGCGATGAAAATGAAGATGTGACCGAAAAGGAGGATGGCGATGGCGAAGACTGACACCAGCGAGCGCTGGTTTGAGGCGCGCGTGGTACGCGGTTTGACCGGTATGCCGCAGCTCGAGTACAGCCATGCGCTGGCTCCCACGGACTTCGCCGCCACCCACAACGGCTACGTACAGGGCAAGCCCATCGACTACAACCGCGACGTGGCGCTGGATGTGGCGCAGTTGCTGGCCTTCTTGCAGGCCACCCAGCCCAAGGCGGTGGAAACGTTGGAACTGGCGGTGGACGGCATCAAGTGCACACAGTTCCTGCACAGGCTGCAGGGCGAGATCACCAAGCGCGGCGTTGTGGACGTGCTGCGCAAGGGGGTGAGCCACGGGCCAGTACACGTCGATCTCTACAAGCTGCTGCCCACTCCGGGCAACGCTGCCGCTTCAGACGCCTTCGGCAAGAACATCTTCAGCGTCACCCGGCAGGTGCGCTACAGCAACGATTCCGGCAATGAGCTGGACTTGGTCATCTTCATAAACGGTCTGCCGGTGCTGACCCTCGAATTGAAGAACTCGCTGACCAAGCAAACCCTGGCTGACGCCATCGTCCAGTACCAAATCACCCGCAGCCCACTGGAGCTGCTGTTCCAGTTGGGGCGTTGCGTGGCGCACATTGCAGTCGATGACGCGGAGGCCGCGTTCTGCACCGAGCTGAAGGGTAAGGCCTCGTGGTTCCTGCCATTCAACCAGGGCTGGAACAGCGGCGCAGGCAACCCGCCGAAGCCGGATGGTCTGAAGACCGATTACCTGTGGAAGCAGGTGCTGACCCGCGAATCGCTGGCCAACATCATCGAGAGTTACGCGCAGGTGGTGGAGGAGGAAGAAGCAGATGCCAGCGGCAAGAAACGCAAGAAAAGCAAGCAGATCTTCCCGCGCTTCCATCAGTTGCGCACGGTGCGTGCGCTGCTGCGCCGTGCCCATACCGATGGGGTCGGCAAGCGCTATCTGATCCAGCATTCGGCAGGAAGCGGCAAGAGCAACACGATTGCCTGGCTGGCGCACCAATTGGTGGAGCTGCGCCGTGCGGACGACCCGATGACGGCGCAGTTCGACTCCATCATCGTCATCACCGACCGGCGCGTGCTGGACACACAGATTGCTCGCACCATCAAGGGTTACGACCACGTGGCGGCGATCTTCGGCCACTCCGACAACGCGCAGGAGCTGCGTGAGTACCTGCGCCGGGGCAAGAAGATCATCGTCACCACGGTGCAGAAATTCCCGTTCATCCTCGATGAGCTGGGCGACCTATCCGGCAAGAGCTTCGCGCTCTTGATCGACGAGGCGCATTCTAGCCAAGGCGGCAAAACCACGGCACGGATGCACGAAGCCCTTGGTGGCAAGGTTGCCGAAGAGGAGTTCGAAGAGGACAGCACGCAGGATGCGGTGAACGCGGAAATCGAGAAGCGCATCGCATCGCGCAAGCTGCTGGCCAACGCCAGCTATTTTGCGTTCACTGCCACACCCAAGAACAAAACGCTGGAGTTGTTCGGCGAGAAGACCCTGGTCGGCGACAAGGTGCAGTTCCGGTCGCCCGAAGAACTGACCTACACCACCAAGCAGGCCATCCAGGAGAAGTTCATCCTCGACGTGGTGGAGAACTACACCACCTACGACAGCTTCTACCAAGTGGCTAAGACGGTGGCGGACGACCCGGAATTCGACAAGGTGAAGGCGCTGAAGAAGATTCGCCACTACGTCGAGTCGCACGACAAGGCCATCCGCCGAAAGGCCGAGATCATGGTCGATCACTTCATCACACAGGTCGCGGGCAGACAGAAGATCGGCGGCAAGGCGCGGGCCATGATCGTGTGCAGCGGCATCGCGCGGGCCATCGACTATTGGCGCGAGGTGTCGGACTACCTCACGCAGATCAAGAGCCCGTACAAGGCCATCGTGGCGTACTCGGGTGACTTCGAGAATGGCGGCCAGAAGAAGACCGAGGCCGATCTCAACGGGTTCCCGAGCAAGAACATTCCGGCCAATCTTAAGCAAGACCCGTATCGCTTCCTGATCGTCGCCAACAAGTTCGTCACCGGCTTCGATGAGCCCTTGCTGCACACGATGTACGTGGACAAGCCGCTGGCGGGCGTGCTCGCGGTGCAGACCTTGTCACGCCTGAATCGTGCGCATCCGCAGAAGCACGACACCTTCGTGCTCGACTTCGCCGACAACGCCGAGGCGGTGAAGGCGGCGTTCCAGGATTACTACCGCGCGACCATCCAGACTGGCGAAACCGACGCCAACAAACTGCACGACCTGAAGGCCGAGCTCGATGGGCAGCAGGTGTACAGCTGGCAGCAGGTGGAAGACTTGGTGGCGCTGTACTTGAACGGCGCAGACCGGGACAAGCTCGACCCCATTCTCGATGCGTGCGTGGCCGAATACACCGACAAGCTCGGCGAGGACGATCAGGTCAAGTTCAAGGGCAAAGCCAAGGCCTTCGTGCGCAGCTACGGCTTTCTTGCCGCGATCCTGAGCTATGGCCATCCGGCGTGGGAGAAGCTGTCGATCTTCCTGAGCTTCCTCATCCCCAAGCTGCCCGCGCCCAAGGAGGAAGACCTCTCCAAGGGGGTGCTGGAGACCATCGACATGGACAGCTATCGAGTGGAGGCCAAAGCGGCGTTGAAGATGGCGATGGCCGATGCCGACGCCACGGTCGACCCAGTGCCGCCGGGCGGCGGTGGTGGCAAGGGCGAGGCAGACATCGACAAACTCTCCGCGATCATCAAGACCTTCAACGACCTATTCGGCAATATCGAGTGGAAGGACGAGGACAAGATCCGCAAGGTCATCGCCGAGGAAATTCCGGCGCGGGTGGCGCAGGACAAGGCCTACCAGAACGCGCAGGCGAACTCCGACAAGCAAAACGCGAAGCTGGAGCACGACAAGGCCCTCAACCGGGTGGTGTTGGAGCTGCTGTCCGACCACACCGAACTGTTCAAGCAGTTCAGCGACAACCCCAACTTCAAGCGCTGGTTAACGGATATGGTGTTCGACAGCACCTATCTCAAAGACGCGAAGTTGATCGGTGGATTTACGATGCATGGTTGACGCTAGTTGTTTGGACATCGTGTTCGACCAAAAGGGTGAATGGGTTTACCTGTGTGCACCTTCTTGACGAACCGATCTACGAGTAGCATCCTCGCCTCACGGAGCCTAGAAACTCCACGTGTAGCGGTACCCACCTCCGACAAATCGGTGGGTTTTTTGTGCCTGCATGTTTCGCAGGTGCAAGCCGACGCGATGCCTGCGTCGGGAGGGCGGTGAATAAAACACCCGCAAGGGGAATAAGCCCGCCGGCTACACGCGGTTTCTAGCCTCCCGACTTCCCGTCCGCCGTTCGCGGCGGGCGGCCACTTCATGGAAGGAGGCGGCAACGATGGCGATGCACACGTTGGACGATGACAAGCCGGGCTATTACCTGCCCGAGGACAGCCAGCAGCGGCTGTTGCGGCTGAGTGACCACATCAAGTTCCTGCTGCGGTTGATGCAGCCACTGGCCGATGCGGCGGGCGAGCCGGCGCGCGAGGTGCGCATGGGCGAGGTGGCGTTCTGCCTGGAATTGCTGGGCGACCAAGTAGATCTGGTGCTGGACGAGGTGTCGTGGCCGGCACGGCTAGGGACGCAAGCGGGCGCGCCCGCGCGTGAGGAGGCGGGCGAGGCGCAGGGCTATGCCTTCGGCGTCACGCTGGCGCAGATAGACACGCTGGATGGGCTGGTGCGCACGCTCGCCGCGCATGGCGATGTGCTGGCGGGTAGCGATGCGGCCGGGTTTGCGGATGGCACGTTGCCATCGATTGGCCGCGCGGTGTTCGATGCAGCGGTGGCCGTGCGCGGGGTGCTGGACGCGGTGGAAACGCAGCGGCTTGGGGCGGGCGCGGATGCGTGCTTGCGGGTGGAAGAGGCGCGGGCGGTGTATGCGTTGCCGGCGCGGTTGTCCACGGATCGGGTGCAGGTAGAGGCGGAATCGCCGTATGGCGACTACCTGCACTGAAGGTAGAAGCGACGCCCGGCGCAGGGCGGTGGACCTGCGGGTGGCGGGGCTATCGGCACGCCCGTAACCGCATGTGCGCGGACGGCCCATGTCACATAGCGGCCACCACCCACGTCGCTTCCCACAGGCAAGGCAAATCGGCGATGCTGCCGCAGCGAAAGGGGAAAGCGATGACGCACGGGGAGCAGGAGGACAACCGGGATGCGCAGGGCAGTGCGCTGCCCGACGAGCCGATCAACTGGTCGCCGATTCCCGATGTGGGCGCGGGCGACGAATCGTGGGTGCTCAACCTGTGGCGGCGTGGTTGCCGCGAGCCGGCGCTGATGTTCTCCGCCGCCTATGTGCTGGTGGCGTTCCTGGGGTTGTGGTCGAGCGCGTGGTTCTACCATGGGTTCGGCATCAGCATCGCCGATTACCTGCAGGCCAGCGATTACCTGGTGGCGGGCCTGCGCGACCCGGCGTATGCGCTGATCTTCGCCATCGGCGTGCTGCTGGCGGCGCTGGTGAGCTGGCCGGAGGCGCTGCGCCGCCGGTATCCGGAGTATGTCGCCGACCTGCGCCGCCGCCGCTGGTGGGCGCGTATGGCGTTCCCGCAGGCGCGGATCATGACCTGGGATGGCATCGGCATCCATCCCATCACCGGCGTCAGCATGGTGGTGGCGAGTTTCATGCTGCTGGGCTCGGCGGTCTACGTGCAGACCAAGGGCGAACTGGTACGCGAGAAGGGCCGCGGCACGCCGGTGCGCGTGCACATGCTGGGCGATGCCGCGCCGCTGCCCGGCGAGGCGCGGCTGCTGGGCACCAGCAGCGCCTTCGTCTACCTGTGGTGGCCGGCGCAGCAACGCGCCGAGGCGGTGCCGATTACGTCGGTAAGGCAGGTGCAGGGCCTGCGGAAATCCGCCCGGAACGCCAAGGCGCCGCAACCGGCGCCCTCGGCTTCACCCACTGCGCGCTAGATGGCTCAGGGCTGGTCCAGCGGAATGCCGTTGAGCCGGCGTTCGAGGATTTCCAGGATGGTCGGCACGCTTACGCCGAAGGAGGCGGCATGGCCCGCGTCGAAGGCCTGCCGCCATTCGTCGTAGCCCTTGCGGTAGTCGGCGGCCGGTGCCTGCGGCCCGATGTACACCATGCCGCTGCGTTCGAAGGTCTGTTCGATGACCGGTGCATGCGCCAGCCGCGTCATCACCCCACCGGGCAGGCCGGGGTGGCGCACGCGCAGGCCGTCCAGGGTGACGTGGAAGATGCGCCCGCCCAGCGGGTGGGTTTCCACCAGGTTGATCAGCAGCGTGGGCTGCTCGCCGGGCTCGCGGCCGTTGCAGCGCCACAGCTGGCCGGGGGCGTAGTCGGTGGGTACGGGCGGCTGGCTCATGATCATGGTCCGGGGAGTGGACCGCCGATGATGCCTGCCTGCGGCCGGCCTGACGTTGCCCAATCCGGCCGGATGCGCTCAGTGTTTGGTGTCGTGCTTGCGCCCGCTGCCGGACTTCTTGCCGCCGCCGTCCTGCTTGTTGACCGTGGCCCAGGCGATGCGCTCGGCGGTCCTGGTGCTGGCGCCGCGTGCCTTCTCGCTCTTTTCGATGTGCTCGGCCTGGCGCTTCTGCTTGTCGGTGTAGCTGGATTTGTCGCCCTGGGTCATGGCGGCGCTCCGGTGGGTTGTGGGGCCTGCAGGTATAGGCCGGACGGTGCGTGGAGAAGGTGAAGCAGCCGTTGGCGACGTGTTAGGCCGGCCCTTCTGCCCGGCACTGGAGGAGGGGTTGGCTAGAATGCGGCGATTGCACCGCTGCCGGACCCTTGCTTGATGCGCATAGACCCCGCCGAGATCGAAGCCCTGTTCGACGCCATTCCCAGCGTGCTGTTCTTCGCCAAGGACGTGGATGGCCGCTACACCCACGTCAACATGACGATGATGCAGCGGCTGGGCGTGCGCTCGCGCGGCGAGGTGATTGGCCGGCGCGCCGACGAGCTGTACCCGGCTGGCATGAGCGAGGCCTATGTCGCCCAGGACGCGCGCGTGCTGGCCGGCGAGGTGATCGAGAACGTGATGGAGCTGCAGCTGTTCGCCAACCGGCAGCCGGGCTGGTGCCTGACCTGCAAGCGGCCCATCGTCGAGAACGGCCGGGTGGTGGGGTTGATCGGCATTTCCCGCGACCTGGGCCAGCGCGGCGGGCTGGAATCGCAGTACGAGCCGCTGCGGCTGGCGCTGGAGTACCTCAACACGCACTACGCCGAAAACGTGCGCATGCAGACCCTGCTGGACATCACCGGGTTCTCGCTGTCCAAGCTGGAGCGCAGTTTCCGCAAGGTGTTCCAGATGACGCCGCAGCAGGTACTCACGCGCCTGCGCATCCAGATCGCCCTGCACCTGCTGCACGGGCAGGACAGCGTGGCCAGCATCGGCCAGGCCTGCGGCTTCACCGACCAGAGCGCGTTCACCCGCAAGTTCAAGGCCGAGGTGGGCATGGCGCCGCGCCAGTACCGGGCGATGATCGCGGCGCGGCAGGAAGGCCGGATGCCGGAAAGCTGAACGAACCATGACTTCCGGCGCTGTCGGGCTGGCTCCCCGAGGATGACGATGGGCGACTCGGCATTCCATCGACAACAGGGAGAGCAGGCATGCGCCGCATTCTGGCAACCGCGATCACGCTGGCCTTGGCCGGCACCGGCATTCCGGCATTCGCGCAAGGGGAGGCGCCCGCCGCGCCGGCAGCACTACCGCAGGCGGTGACGACGCAGTTGCCGCGTACCGCGCGGCCCAGCCATTACCGTGTCGAGGTCACGCCGCACGCTGAGAAGATGGCGTTCGACGGCAGGATCAGCATCGATCTGGACGTGCTGGAGCAGACCTCGAGCATCGTGCTGCAGGCCGCGGACCTGCATTTCGCCAACAGCACGCTGGTTGCCGCCGGCGGCAAGCCGATGCCGGCCAGGGTGAGCGTGGATGCCGGGAACCAGACCGCGAGCTTCAGCTTCGACAAACCGCTCTCGCCTGGGCGCTACACGCTGGCTACCGACTACAGTGGCGTCATCAACACCCAGGCCAACGGCCTGTTCGCGCTGGATTACCCGACCGAGGCCGGCAGTCGCCGCGCGCTGTTCACCCAGTTTGAGAATTCCGATGCGCGGCGCTTCATTCCCTCGTGGGACGAGCCGGGCTTCAAGGCGACGTTCGATGTGGCCATCAACGTGCCCGAGGCGGACATGGCGGTCAGCAACATGCCGGTGGCCAGCAGCAGGGCGCTGGGCAACGGGCTGAAGCAGGTGGTGTTCCAGACCACGCCGAAGATGTCTACCTACCTGCTGTTCGTGGCCGCCGGCGATTTCGAGCGCGCCGCGATGAAGGACGACAACGGCACCGAGATCGGTGTGATCACGCAGAAGGGCAAGGTGGAGCAGGCGCACTTCGCGATGGAAGGCAGCCGTGATGTGCTGCGCGAGTACAACGATTACTTCGGCGTGCCGTACCCGCTGCCCAAGCTGGACAACGTGGCCGCGCCGGGCAGCAGCCAGTTCTTCAGCGCGATGGAGAACTGGGGCGCGATCTTCACCTTCGAGCACACCCTGCTGCTCGACCCGGCGGTGTCCGGGGTGTCGGACAAGCAGCGCGTGTTTTCGGTGGCCGCGCACGAGATCGCGCACCAGTGGTTCGGCAACCTGGTGACGATGGCGTGGTGGGACGACCTGTGGTTGAACGAAGGTTTCGCTAGCTGGATGGAAGAACGCACCACGCGCAAGCTGCACCCGGAATGGGACGTCAATGATGTCGGCGCGGCGATGACCAGCCGCGGCGCGATGGGGCGTGATGCCTATGCCACCACCCACCCGATCGTGCAGCACGTGGCGACGGTGGAGCAGGCCAGCCAGGCGTTCGACGGCATCACCTACGGCAAGGGCGCGGCGGTGATTGCCATGTTCGAGGACTACGTGGGCGCCGATGCCTGGCGCGAGGGCGTGCGCAGCTACGTGCGCGCGCATGCCTACGGCAACGCGGTCACCGACGACCTGTGGCGGGAGATGGACGAGGCCGCGCCGGGCAAGCGTTTCGTCGATGTCGCGCACGATTTCACCCTGCAGCCGGGCGTGCCGCTGATCCGCGTCGCCAGCCAGTGCGTGGACGGCAAGACCCGGGTGACGCTGACGCAGGGCGAGTACACCCTCGACCGCAAGGACAAGGTGCCGCTGCGCTGGCGCGTGCCGGTGACCGTGCGCGGCGCCGACGGCACCGTCGCGCGCACGCTGGTGGACGGCAACGGCGCGCTGGAACTGCCCGGCTGCGCCGGGCCGGTGCTGGTCAATGCCGGGCAGAAGGGCTACTACCGCACGCTGTACGCGCCGGAGCAGTTCAAGGCGCTGGGCCAGGGCTTCGCGCGCCTGCCGGTGGTGGACCAGCTGGGCATGATGATGGATGCCAGCGCGCTGGCGGCGGTGGGCCTGCAGCCGGAATCGGACGTGTTGGACCTGACCGCGCAGGTGCCGGCCGATGCGCCGTCGGACCTGTGGGAAATGGTGTCCGGCACGCTGGGCGGCATCGACGCCCTGTTCAAGGGCGATGCGCCGCGCCAGGCGGCATTCCGCAGGTACGCGCGTTCGCGGTTGTCGCCGGTACTGCAGTCGCTGGGCTGGGATGCGCGCGAGGACGAATCGGCGCAGACCCGGCAGCTGCGCAGCGGCCTGATCCGCATGCTCAGCACGATGGGCGACGAGCAGGTGATCGCCGAGGCGCGTCGCCGCTTCGACGCCTTCCTGGCCAACCCGGAATCGCTGCCGGCCGACCTGCGCCGCACCGTGCTGGGCGTGGTGGCGCGCAATGCCGATGCCGCCACCTGGGACAGGCTGCGCGCCTTGGCGAAGAAGGAAACCTCGTCCATGGTGCGCGACCAGTACTACGGGCTGCTGGCCCAGGCGAAGGACAAGGCGCTGGCGCAGCGTGCGCTGGACATGGCACTGACCGACGAGCCGGGCGCGACCAACGCCGCCGAGATGATCGGCCTGGTGGCGCATGAGCATGCGGACATGGCGTTCGACTTCGCCGTGGCCCATCGCGAGAAGGTGGACACGCTGGTCGACAGCACCTCGCGCGCGCGCTACTACCCGGGGCTGGCCAGGAGTTCGGACAACCCGCAGATGGTGGACAAGATCCGCGCGTTCGCCGACAAGCACATCGCCCCGACCTCGCGTCGTGATGCGGAAACCGCGATCACCGGCATCCAGACCAAGCTGAAACTGCGCGCCCAGCGCAAGCCGCAGATCGATGCCTGGTTGAGGAAGAACGGCTACTGAGGTTCGTGGTGGGCTGAGGCGCGCCGCAACCCGCGCGCCGCAGCCCGCGGATTTGGCGCGCGGGTGCTGCCCGCGGCCCCCCG
>NZ_JASCOS010000054.1:0-23527 GCF_029959705.1 Stenotrophomonas sp. PS02297
CCCTGCCCTCGACCTGCCGGCCATTTGCACCGCGGCGAACGGCAGTCTGCAGATCCCCGTGGGTGGCGCCACCCACAGCGGCTGGGTCGTCACCTGTACGGTCACCGATGCGGTCGCCGTGAACGGTACGCGCAATTTCCCGATCAAGCTGCGGCTGCCGTCGACGCCGGCGAAGGGAAATTTCCCGGTCCTGGTCACACCGCCGCCCGGGCTTGACGACGTCTACCCGGACAACGATGCGGCGTCGGTCGGCTACGACGTGCAGCCGCCGTTCGCCAACCTGTCGCTGGTCAAGAGCAAGAGCCCCGGTTCCGGCCCCTCCGCGCCGGGTACGGTCATCACCGACACGATTACCATCACCAACAGCAGCGCCAGCAGCAGCGCGCTGACCTATTCCTCGCCGGCCCATCCGTTGCGCGTGGTGGACTACCTGGACCCGCTGGAAGTCGATGCCGCGTATGGCAACAATGGCGTGACGACGATCGGCACTGACTGGCAGTGCACGGTAACGCGGAACACGCCGCCGCCGGCCGGCATCAGTTCCAATCGCACCACCCGCATTCTCTGCGAAACCACCAATACCGACGAGATGACGCTGGCCAAGGGCGCGAGCACGTCGGTGAAGTTCAGTACCAGCATCGCCAGCATGGCCGCCGATTCCGCGCCGGTGGAGCTGAGCAACACGGCCTGCACCGGCAAGGCGGCGCTGGACGCCCTGGGCATGGCGCAATCGGCAGGCCCGCAGCCGATCAGCAACGCAGGCGAAACCTCGGACGACACCTGCAAAACGGCAGGCAGCGGCCTGTGGGCCACGCTGGCCGGCGCCGATGCGGACTCGGCGAACATCACCCTGGTCAAGCAATCCTCGATCACCGGCAACCGCGCCGTTGCCGGCGAATGGTTCGACGACGTGAACGCCGCGCCGACCCTGGCCGCGAACGCCACCCACCTGTATTGGCGCATCCTGATCAGTACGCCGAGCAACGCGACCCAGAAGACCATCCAGACCCTGGTGCTGACCGACCCGCTGCGGGGCATCCTGAGCAACGGCAACGGCAATACCACGCCGCAGATTCCGATCATGGTCTATCGCGGCCCCACCGGCGGAACACTGAGCCAGGTGGCGGCGGGCACTACCAGCGACAACTGCCCGGCGAATATTGCCGCTGGCAGCAATGGCGGGCAGCTGTGCACGTTCAAGAACGTCGCGCCGGGCGAGACGATCGAAGTCGTACTGGACGTCTCGCGCCCGCTCAACCAGGGCGTGGCCCAGGGCGATGGCACCTACCGGTTGACCAACACCGTCACGCTGACCTCGCCCGACGCGGTGCTGGCCGAAAATCTCTCCGACAGCGCCGCGGTTGACCTGGAGCCGCGCCTGGACGTGGATCTGGTCAAGAGCATGGACGTGGTCAAGCCGGCCATCGGCCAGCCGTTCGCGTTCAAGCTGGAGGCCCGCAATCTCGGGCCGTTCGAGGTACCGGTGGGCGCCTTCGTCGTCGAGGACACCTTGTTCACCGGCACGGCTACCCTGAGCCAACATGCCTACGAAATCGTGGGCGTGGATCCGGTGACGACCAATATGGTCTGTACCAAAACCCCCAGCGGCAACACCACCCTGGTGCGTTGCGTCAACAGCGGTGGCGTTGTCGGCAGCGGCGTTACCGAAACGATCAACATCCGCGTGCGGCTCAAGAAGCCGGTTCTGAACCCGACGGATCATCCGAAGGGAGCGACGCTCTATACCGAGATCGTCAACCAGGCCGAGGTGACGCTGGGCGGCGGCCTGTGCGAATACCGCACCAATGACAGCAGCAAGAAGTCCACTAGCTGCGGCGATGACAATTCCAAGAGCAATAACGAAAGCAGCGTCAAGTTCAACGTGGAAGTGCCGCGCATCGACCTTGAGCAGAACAAGGTGCAGGTGGATGCGGCGGGCAACGTGATTCCGCTGGGAACGCCCTTCAAGTTCGGACAGACGCCGCGCTACAGGTTCACCGTGACCAACCACGGCCCTTCCCGCGCCGAAAGCGTGGAGATGATCGACGAGTTGGTGCCGCTGCCGGCGAACTTCGCATTCACGATGGGAAGCCTTACCCAGGTGTCCGGCAAGACGGCGATCTGCGCCCAGCCCGGGGGCGCCAACAAGAACATCAGCTGCCGTTTCGGCGATGCCGCCAGCATACTGGAGGCCGGCGAGTCGTCGAGTTTCATCATCGACATCAACGTGGCCGACAACCGCCCGGCGACCAGCGTGGGCGCGGTGTGGTTCGGCAACCGGGCCCATGTCTGCGGCGACGAGACGGGCACCTACGAAACCGCGGGCAAGTGCTCGAACGACCCTGCCGAGGCCGGCAACAACCTGGAAAGCGTGCAGCATCTGTTGATGCCGGTCGCCGACCTGGGGGTGACCAAGACCACCATCGGCACCGACCCGGTGGACGTCGGCCAGCCGGTGCAATACCAGGTCGTGGTGGACAACAAGGGCATCAACCCGACCGACCGCATCCGCCTGGTCGATACGCTGCCTGCCGGCTTTGAATGGTTGACCACCGGCGCGCATGCGCCCACGGCAGTGGCCAGCGGCGCAAACGCCAGCCTGGCGGCCACGCTGGCAGTGTCGGCCAGCGTGCCGGCAACGGGCACCGGCAACGTCTGCTACATCTCCAATGGCGTGGCCGCAGTGACGGCGCGCAACCACCAGCAGGAGATCACCTGCGACCTGCTCGGCGTGTTCCCGAAGCTCGACGGCGTGGTGACGCTGACTTTGTGGGCCCGGCCAAGGCCTGGGATCTACGACGGTACGACACCGGCGCTGTTCGATGTCGACCGCACCAATGTGGTCCAGGTCAGTCCGGGCATCGACGCTGAGGGCAACGAGGTTGCCGAAGACAACGTTCCGGGCAACAACGAGAGCAGTTCGACGGTCACGGTGAAGCCCGCGGCCAGCATCGGTGGCCGCGTGTTCTACGACCAGAACGACAACGGCGATGTGGATGCGGCCGATACCGGCATTGCCGGCGTCACCCTGACCCTGACCGGCACCGACCTCAACGGCAACCTGATCAGTCTGACCACGACCAGCGATGCCAGTGGCGACTACCGGTTCGTTGGTCTGCCGCCATCCGGCAGCACCGGCTACACCATTACCCAGGATCAGACCCAGGTGCCGGCGCAATACACCGGCAACGGTATGCCGCAGCCCAATACCCTGCGCACCGTTCGCAAGGACGGCAGCACGGGGGTGACCAACAAGGGCGTGGCCAGCAACACCGCCACCACCAGCGTCATCAGCGGCATCGTCCTGGCCAACAATGCCAACGGCGTGCAGTTCGATTTCCCCGAATTCGTTGGCAGGACCTTGTCCGGCTACGTCTATGTGGACGTGAACGACAACCAGGTGCGCAACGCGGGCACCGACCTGGACATCAGCGGCGCGACAGTGGAGCTGCTGGTGTTGGACGGCGCGGCCTACGTTCCGGTGCTCAATGGTGGCGCGGCGGTCACGGCCACCACCAGCGCCAGCGGCGCCTACCAGTTCACCGACCTGAGCCCGGGCAAGACCTACGCGCTGCGTGAAGCATTGCCGACCGCTCCGGCGGGCAGCACCTACATCAACCAGCCGGCAGCGGTAAACCCGGGCAAGATCAATGGCGTGGCGTGCGGCGCTGCCACCTGCATCGCGCAGACCGGCGAGCCCGGCGACGCCGCCACCACCGACCGCATCGTTGGCATCACGCTGGCGGCGGGCAATGGCACCGAGTTCAACTTCGGCGAGGTGCTGGCGACCACCATCAGCGGCCTGGTCTATCTGGACCGCAACAACGACGGCGACTATGTCGCCGCCGATGACGCGCCCATCGCCGGCGTTTCCATCGAGATTTTCGAAGAAACCGCGCCGAACGTCTGGACTTCGCGCAACACCCAGAAAACCGCCGCCGACGGTACCTATGCGTGGGATGGGGCCATCGTCGGCAGGAATTACAGGATCGTCGAAACCCAGCCCACCGGCCTGGCCAACGGCAAGGAAAACGGAACCGCCAGCGCCACGCCCAACGTGAAGGTCACCGGCAAGCTGCCGCTGGCCGGTTCCACCACCGGCAACGACTTCGGCGAACTGGCCGGCTCCATTGCCGGCCGCGTATGGCTGGACGCCAACAACAATGGCGTGATCGACGCGGGCGAAACCGGCATTGCCGGCGTCACCGTCAGTCTGCCTGCCGGCACCGTGGACGCCTTGGGCAACACGGTGGCTTCGGTGCAGACCGACAGCAACGGCAACTATCGTTTCGACGACCTGCTGGCCGGCACCTACGTGGTGACCGAGCAGGCCGCGCAGCCGGTGGTCACCGTGGGCGGAGCGTCCGTGACCACCCTCAATGGCCGCACCGTGGCCGGCACGATTGCGGGTGTCACCACCGGTACTTCCACCAGCCCGGGGGTCACGCCTTCGGCGGTGTCCGGCATCGTGCTGGGTGGCGGCGAGCACTCCATCGCCAACAATTTCGGTGAGATCCTGCCGGTGTCGGTGTCGGGCATCGTGTTCTTCGATACCAACAACGACGGCATCCAGAACAATGCGGGTGATACCGGCATTGGCGGCGTGGACATCGTCCTGACCGGCACCGACGATCTTGGCCCGGTCAGCCTTGCCCTTACCACCAACCCCGACGGCAGTTTCAGTTTCGAGGGCCTGCGCCCGGGTACCTACACCCTGACCGAACCGACCCAGCCGACAGGCACCATCAACGGCATCACCACCGCCGGCAGCGCGGGTGGCAACACCACGCCGACCACCACCACGCCATCGGCGATCGCCACGATCAAGCTGACCACGCCGGGCAGCCGTTCGAGCGACAACCTGTTCGCCGAAATCCCGACCAACAGCTCGGTGTCCGGCCAGGTGTGGATGGACATGAACGACGATGGCCTCGCCAACGGCAGCGAGCCGGGCATTGCCAACGTCAAGGTGGAACTGAGCGGCACCGACATTGCGAACAACCCGGTCACGCGCACGGCCTACACCGACGCGCAGGGTCGCTATTCGTTCACCGACCTGGCGCCGGGCACCTACACCGTGACCGAGCCGGAGCAGCCGGCGGGCACCCGCAATGGCCAGACCGTGGCCGGCACTACCGGCGGTACAGCGACGCCGGTGGCGACCACGCCGTCGGCCATCAGCGACATTCACGTGGCTGCCAACCAGCATTCGACCGACAACAATTTCGGTGAGATCCCGCAGAACAGCTCGATCTCGGGCCGCGTGTGGCTGGATGGCGACAACAACGGCGTGGTGGATGCGGGCGAAGCAGGCATCGCGGGCGTCACCGTGCGTCTGAGCGGCACCGACAGCACGGGCGCCCCGGTGACGGCGGAGGTCCAGACCGACGCGCAGGGCCGCTACTCGTTCACCGACCTGACGCCGGGCACCTATGTGGTGACCGAGCCGACGCAGCCGGCGGATACGCTGAACGGCCAGACCGTGGCCGGCAGCACCGGTGGTACCGCGACCCCGGTGACGAGCGTGCCGTCGCAGATCGAAGGCATCGTGCTGGGTGCGAACCAGCACTCGACCGACAACAACTTCGGCGAACTGCGTGGCGGCTCGATCTCGGGTCGGGTGTTCAAGGACAACAACGACGACGGCCAGGTGGATCCGGACGAAACCGGCATCCCCGACGTGGAAGTGGTGCTGACCGGTAGCGATGACCTGGGCAATCCGGTCAACGTGACGGTGACTACCGACAAGGACGGCAAGTATCGCTTCGACGGCCTGCGTCCGGGCACCTATACGGTGACCGAACCGGTCCAGCCGCCGGAAACCAGCAACGGCAAGACCATCCCGGGCAGCAGCGGTGGTACCGCGACGCCGCGCGAGACGACGCCGTCGGCGATCAGCACGATCGTGCTGGGACCGGGCGTGGAATCGACCGACAACAACTTCGGCGAAATCCCGTACATCAGCTCGATTTCCGGTCGTGTGTGGCTGGATGCCAACAACAACGGCGTGGTGGACGCGGGCGAGGAAGGCATCGCCAACATCACCGTGCGCCTGAGTGGCACCGACGTGACCGGCAAGCCGGTGACGGCGGAAGTGCAGACCGATGCCGAAGGCCGCTACAGCTTCGACAAGCTGGCCCCGGGCACCTATGTGGTGACCGAGCCGACGCAGCCGGCGGATACGCTGAATGGCCAGACCGTGGCCGGCAGCACCGGTGGTACCGCTACTCCGGTGACGAGCGTGCCGTCGCAGATCGAGGGCATCGTGCTGGGTGCAAACCAGCACTCGACCGACAACAACTTCGGCGAACTGCGTGGCGGCTCGATCTCGGGTCGGGTGTTCAAGGACAACAACGACGACGGCCAGGTGGATCCGGACGAAACCGGCATCCCCGACGTGGAAGTGGTGCTGACCGGTAGCGATGACCTGGGCAATCCGGTCAACGTGACGGTGACTACCGACAAGGACGGCAAGTATCGCTTCGACGGCCTGCGTCCGGGCACCTATACGGTGACCGAACCGGTCCAGCCGCCGGAAACCAGCAACGGCAAGACCATCCCGGGCAGCAGCGGTGGTACCGCGACGCCGCGCGAGACGACGCCGTCGGCGATCAGCACGATCGTGCTGGGACCGGGCGTGGAATCGACCGACAACAACTTCGGCGAAATCCCGTACATCAGCTCGATTTCCGGTCGTGTGTGGCTGGATGCCAACAACAACGGCGTGGTGGACGCGGGCGAGGAAGGCATCGCCAACATCACCGTGCGCCTGAGTGGCACCGACGTGACCGGCAAGCCGGTGACGGCGGAAGTGCAGACCGATGCCGAAGGCCGCTACAGCTTCGACAAGCTGGCCCCGGGCACCTATGTGGTGACCGAGCCGACGCAGCCGGCGGATACGCTGAATGGCCAGACCGTGGCCGGCAGCACCGGTGGTACCGCTACTCCGGTGACGAGCGTGCCGTCGCAGATCGAAGGCATCGTGCTGGGTGCGAACCAGCACTCGACCGAAAACAACTTTGGTGAAATCCCGCAGAACAGTTTGATTTCCGGTCGCGTTTGGCTGGATTCCAACAACAACGGCGTGGTCGATGCCGACGAAGCAGGCATTGCGGGCGTCACCGTGCGCCTGAGCGGCACCGACAGCACAGGCGCTCCGGTAACGGCGGAACTGACCACCGACGCCGAAGGCCGCTACAGCTTCGACAAGCTGGCCCCGGGCACCTATGTGGTGACCGAGCCGACGCAGCCGGCGGATACGTTGAACGGCCAGACCGTGGCCGGCAGCACGGGTGGCACCGCGACCCCGGTGACGAGCGTGCCGTCGCAGATCGAAGGCATCGTGCTGGGTGCGAATCAGCATTCGACCGACAACAACTTCGGCGAACTGCGTGCCGCCTCGATCTCAGGCCGCGTATTCAACGACAACAACGACGACGGCCAGGTGAATCCGGAGGAGACCGGCATCCCTGACGTGGAAGTGGTGTTGACCGGTAGCGATGACCTGGGCAATCCGGTCAACGTGACGGCGACCACCGACAAGGACGGCAAGTACCGCTTCGACGGCCTGCGCCCGGGCACCTACACGGTGACTGAGCCGGTCCAACCGCCGGGTACCGTCAATGGCGCCACCACCGCCGGTACCGTCGACGGCCAGACCGTCGGTCAGGCGACCGACAGGACGACCTTGCCTTCGGCGATCAGCAACATCGTGCTGCGGGAGGGCGGCAGCTCGATCGACAACAACTTCGGTGAGATCAGCGATTCGGCGGACATCAGGGTCAGCAAGAGCGCCGACAAGGCCCGCTTCACCGTCAACAATGCCGCCGGCTATGTGTTGCAGGTGCGCAATGGCGGCCAGCGTGCGACCCAGGGCGAGTATGTCGTGCACGACTATCTGCCGGGTGGCCTGACCCTGGCGGCGGCCCCCAGTGGTGATGGCTGGAACTGCACCGGCGCCGCCGGTGACAGCCGCCTGAGCTGTACCAGCAGCCGTGTACTGGCACCCGGTGCCAGCGCACCGGATGTCACGGTGCAGGTGAGGGTCTCGGCCGAGGCTGCCAGCACCGGTGCTGTATCCAACGTGGTGATGGCCGAAGGCGGCGGCGAAACGCCGGCGCATGCGCCTACCCCGGAAGAGCGCGACAACTTCTTCAACCACCCCGATCGTCTGCCGGTTTGCGAAAGCAGCGGACGCCACAGCGCCTGCAGCCAGACCACGGCGGTGCAGCTCTCGGCGTCGGTTTCCGGCACGGTGTGGTTTGAACGGGGCAGCCAGACCCAGATCCTCGATGACGGTGATATCCGCCTGCCGCACTGGATCGTCGAACTGGTCGATCCGCGCACCGGCGCAGTGGAAAAGCGCACCACCACCGCCAGCGACGGCAGCTATCGCTTCGACGACGTCATTCCCGGCGAACAGTGGAACATCCGTTTCCGCGATCCGGCATCGGGTGTGATCTGGGCGTGGCCGGTGACCCAGGAAACCGGTGGCGACAGCAATGCGCCGTGCGATACCGCCGCTGCCATCGCCAATGGACTTACCAGCACTTGCCGCAGCAGCGACGGTCTGACCAGCCAGCTCGAAATCGTGTTGGCACCGGGCGAGCATCTGCCGCAGCAGAGCCTGGCGGTGGATCCGTCGGGTGTCGTCTACGACGCCGTCACCCGCGAGCCGGTTGGCGGTGCGGTGGTCACCATGACCCCGGTTGGCGTGTGTGCCGGTTACAACCCGCTGACCGCAGTCCTCAACGCCGCCGGCGGTGGGTACAAAGTCGAGGGTGATTCGATCTCGATGACGGTGGGCAGCGATGGCTACTATCAGTTCTTCTTCGGCCCGGGCGCACCTGCGCGGTGCGAGTTCGAGCTGAAGGTGACGCCGCCGGGTGGCTACAGCTTCGTTTCGACGCTGATTCCGCCGCAGCCCGATTCGTTGTCGCCGCCGGGTCCGGTGGGCAGCGATTACCGGGTACAGCCCAATGCCCGTGCACCGGAAGGGGAGATCGGCGATGCCACGCGTTATTACCTGACCCTGTTCTCGGGTTCGGGCGGTGCCGGCGTCATCCATAACCACATCCCGGTCGATGCGATGGTGGCGCCGGGCCTGGTCATCAGCAAGACCGGCGACCGCCAGATCGCCGAGATCGGCGACACCGTGCAGTACACCATCACGGTACGGCAGACGGCGGGCGGCCCGCTGGCGACGGTGAACATCGTCGACACGCTGCCGCGCGGCTTCACCTACATCGAAGGTACCGCGCGCAGCGGTGGCCGCGCGTTGGCCGATCCGCTGGGCCGGCCCGGCCCGCGCCTGGCCTTCGACCTGGGCCGGATCGAGGTGGGTGGCCAGCTGGCGCTGACCTACCGCGTCCGCGTCGGCGTGGGCGCGATGCAGGGCGACGGCATCAACCGCGCCCAGGCGCACGGCTGCTCGATCACCGGCGGCTGCATCGATCCGGTGGGGCTGAACCCGCTGCCGGGCTCGACGCCCTCCAACCGCGCCGAGTACCGCGTGCGGGTCACCGGCGGCGTGTTCACCGATGAGGCCTGCGTGCTGGGCAAGGTGTTCGTGGACTGCAACAACAACCACGTGCAGGACCGCGAAGAGCTGGGCATCCCGGGGGTGCGCCTGTACTTCAACGACGGCACCTGGCTGGTCTCCGACTCCGAAGGCAAGTACAGCTACTGCGGCCTGCCGCCGAACAGCCACACGCTGAAGGTCGATCCCTCGACCCTGCCGGTCGGCGCGCGCCTGACCACCAGCAGCAACCGCAACCTGGGCGATGCCGACAGCCTGTTCCTGGACCTGAAGAATGGCGAGCTGCATCGCGCCGACTTCGTCGAGGGCAGCTGCTCCAACCCGGTGCTGGAGCAGGTCAAGGCCCGCCGTACCCAGGGCGAGGTGCGCGCGCCGGAGAGCGAGCCCGGCCAGCCGCAGTTGCGATTCGAAAGCAAGCCGACCCGTGCGCCGCAGCAGGCCACGGACTCGGCCAACCAGAGACCGATCGTGGAACCCAGACCCAACCCGCCCGCCGCATCGGCCTCGCCGGAGGTGCAGCCATGAGCCGCCGTTGCGCGCGCGCGATGCCGCGCCTGAGCCTGCTGGCCTGCGCGCTGGCCTCGGCCGCGACGCCGGCCCTGGCCCAGAACGTGGGCAGCAGCACCCGCTTCACCCCGGTGCTGGGCGATGCCTCGACCCTGTATCCGCGCTCGCTGGCGAGCGCGGATGCCCCGCCGGAAGTGGTTGCTGCCCGTTCGGGCAACCTGGACTACAGCCTCAACCGCGGCGTGGACCTGGTCCGCGTCGACGTCGACCGCGACGGCGTGCCGGCCGACGGACAGACGCCGGTGCACGTGCGCGTGCAGCTGTTCGACGGCGAGGGCAGGCCGCTGTCCGGCAAGTCCTACGCCACCATCGAAAACAGCGGCGGCCGCATCCGCCTGCCCGGTTCGCGCACCGACGAGTTCGGTCCCGGCGCCGCCGACGCGGACAAGGTCACCCCGGGCGTGCAGCTGGTGGTGCAGGACGGCGTGGCCGAGTTCGACCTGCTGGCCCCGCATGAGCCGCAGGACGTGGTGCTGCGCATCACCGCCGGCGGCCAGACCGCCGAAGGCGTGATCGGCTTCCTGCCGGAAATGCGCGAGCTGCTGGCCACCGGCCTGATCGAAGGCGTGGTCAACTTCCGCAACAAGTCCAATGCCGGGCTGATCTCGCCGGTGCAGCACCACGATGCCTTCGACCGCGACATCCGTCGCTGGGAGAAGCAGTTCAACAACGGCAAGGCCAATGCCGCCGCGCGCACCGCCTTCTTCGTCAAGGGCCGGATCAAGGGCGAGTACCTGCTCACCGCCGCCTACGACTCGGACAAGGACGTGCGCGGCCGCCTGCTGCGCGACATCCAGCCGGAAGAGTTCTACCCGGTGTACGGCGACTCGTCGCTGCGCGGCTTCGACGCGCGCTCGGCCGAACGCCTGTACGTGCGCATCGACAACCAGCGCAGCTACCTGCTGTACGGTGATTTCCAGACCGGCGACACGCTGGCCACGAGCACCGGCATCGGCGGCAGCGGGCCGATCCCGCAGCGCAGCCTGAGCACCTACAACCGCACCGCCACCGGCCTGGGCTGGCACTTCGAGAGCGAGCGCGCACGCGGCAATGTCTTCGCCATCGAGGATTCGCTGCGCCAGGTCATCGAGGAGTTCCGCAGCCAGGGCAGCGGCCCGTACGCGCTGCGCAACAACACGGTGCTGGAAGGCAGCGAGCGGGTGGAAGTGATCGTGCGCGACCGCAACCAGCCCACCCGCATCGTCTCGGTGCGGCCGCTGGCGCGGCTGGTGGACTACAGCTTCGAGCCGTTCTCCGGACGCATCCTGCTCAACCAGTTCATGCCGTCCTTCGACAGCGACCTCAACCCGGTGTCGCTGCGCATCACCTACGAGCTGGACCAGCAGACCGAGAAATTCTGGGTGTTCGGCGCCGACGGCCAGTTCAAGCTGAGCGACCGGCTGGAAGTGGGCGCCTCGGCGGTGGAAGACCGCAATCCCTATGCCGAGTTCCGCATGGGCAGCGTCAATGCCGGCTACCGCTTCGGCGAGAACACGATGCTGGTCGCCGAGTTCGCGCGCACCCGCAGCGAGGTCAACACCAGCTCGCTCAACCAGGTCACCTCGCAGGGCCTGAAGGACGTGGTGGGCGAGGTCGAGGGCGACGCCTGGCGCGTCGAGTTCGCGCATGACGGCGACAAGTTCGATGCGCGCCTGTTCGCCGCGCGCACCGATCCGGCGTTCAACAACCCGGCCTCGCCGCTGTACGGCGGCCGCGGCGAGTACAACGCGCGGCTGGGCTATGCGGTGGGCCCGCGCCTGGAGCTGTATGTCGAGGGCCTGCGCAGCGAAGACCGCAATCCCGATGGCGGCAAGCGCGATGCCGGCGGAGCCGGCGTGCGCGTGGGCGCCACCGAGCGGCTGACCCTGGACTTCGGCCTGCGCAGCATCCGCGAGACCATCGGCGTGACCTCGCCGTGGTCGATGGGTTCGCCGTTCGGCCAGGCCGGCGGCCTGACCGGCGGTTTCGCCACCGGCATGGGCGGCGGTGCGCTGGGCTACGGCCAGCAGGCGCTGGACCCGGCCACCGGCCTGATGGTCATCAACGGCTCGTCCTCGGGCAGCCCGATCACCAGCGACCTGCCGGTCGGCACCAGGCTGGAATCGGACAGCGCCCGCATCGGCCTGGGCTACCGCTTCAGCGAGAAGTTCAGCGGCGGCGCCGAGGTCGAGCAGAGCGTCAGTGGCGAGGACCGCAACCGCGTCGCCGCCGGCGTGGACTACCAGGTGTTCGAGCGCAGCCGCCTGTACGGGCGCTACGAAAAGCAGACCGGCCTGACCAGCGCCTACGGCATCACCACCACCGACCGGCAGGCCGATGCGCTGGTGTTCGGCGTGGACAGCAGCTACCTGCGCGACACCCAGGCGTTCAGCGAGTACCGGCTGCGCGATGCCATCAGCGGCCGCGACGTGCAGGCCGCCTCGGGCATCCGCAACAACTGGGACATCCGCGAAGGCCTGCGCCTGAGCAGTTCGGCCGAGCGGGTCAACGTGATCGCCGGCGATACCGGCGACAGCACCGGCCTGGCGCTGGCGCTGGACTACAGCGCCAACCCGCTGTGGCGTGGCGCGGTGCGCGTGGAGCACCGCATTTCCGAGGACGTGGCGCACACCGAGGCCAACGAGGCGTTCGACACCACGCTGCTGCAGTTCATGCTGGCGCGCAAGCTCAGCCGCGACTGGACTCTGCTGGGCCGCAACTACCTGTTGGCGACCAACTACAAGGAACGCGGCGATGTCCTGCAGGACCGCTTCCAGCTGGGCCTGGCCTACCGCGATACCGACCGCAACCGGATCAACGCGCTGATGCGCTACGAGTACAAGCTCGAGCGCGACGAAAGCGGGTTGACCCTGCTCGACGGGCAGGTGGTCAACGGCACCAGCCAGGACGTGCGCACCCGCGCCCACATCGTCTCCTCGCATGCCGATTGGCATCCGTCGCGGCCGTGGTGGCTGACCGGGCGCGTGGCCGGCAAGTGGCAGCGCGACCAGTTCGCCTACGGCGATGGCGCGCGCGTCAACAGCAGCTTCCGCGCGATGCTGTTCTCCGGCCGCATTGTCTACGACCTCACCGAGAACTGGGACATCGGCGTGCTCGGCTCCACTTTCCGCGGCCAGTCCGGCGCCAACCAGTACGCCTACGGCGTGGAAGTGGGCCGCCTGCTGCGGCAGAACCTGTGGTTGTCGGCCGGCTACAACCGGACCGGCTTCGAGGGCGACCGCGACCTCAACGGCTACGAGTACACCCAGCAGGGCCTGTTCCTGCGCCTGCGCTTCAAGTTCGATGAAGATCTTTTCCGCCGTGACCCGGTCCGCTACCGCGACCCGGCCCGCTGAGGACGACCCGATGAAATCTCCGCATACCCGTTCCACCCTGTCCCGCGCGCTGTTGTCCGCCGCCATCCTGTCCATCGTGGCCGGCACCGCCGGCGCCCAGCAGACCCGGCTCAACCCGCAGGAAAAGCGCATCACCGACGAGGCCATCCATGCCGACCTGCAGGGCTATGAAGCCACGCAGGGCCGCATCAAGGCGCTCAACGACGGCGGCCGCCCGGTGCGCGACTACCACCTGTCCAAGGCGCAGTGCTGGCTGGATGTGTCCTTCCACGAATACACCCGCAACGACCGCAGCGCATTCCCGCAGGAAGCGCTGACCGAGTCGGAGAAGCTGATCGTGGACATGGAGAACGGCGTTTCGCCGATTCCTACCGACACCGCGCTGGTCAACAACGCCAGGTACCTGCGCGACGACCTGTGGCAGCGCCTGAAGGCGATCCACGGCACCCCGGGCTTCAGCTGCGCGCAGCAGGCCGTGGCCTGCGGCGAGGTCGAACTGGTCCACGCCGGCAACGAGTTCAACCAGCAGCAGTGGCGCCACTCCAAGCCGTACATCCAGATCGCCGAGGACCTGGTCAACGACGCCGAGGCGCTGGCGCGCCAGTGCGGCGTGGCACCCGATGCCGCTCCGGTGCTGGCGCCGGCGCCGACGCCCGGCCCGCTGATCGCCAACGTGCTGTTCGAGTTCGACCGCGACGGCCGCAAGGACATCCGCACCTACTCGCTGGAGAGCATCGACCGCGCTCTGGCCACCATCGCCGGCGAGCGGCGTGAACTGGCCGGGGTCACCCTGGTCGGCCATGCCGACCGCATGCAGGGCAAGGGCTTCGACTACAACCAGGGCCTTTCGCAGCGCCGTGCGCAGACCGTGCGCGAACTGCTGATCGGCCGCGGCATCGACCCGGGCATGATCCGCTACGAATACCGTGGCGATACCCGGCAGGTACAGCAGTGCGACGGCGTCAAGCCGCGTGCGGCGCTGCTGGAGTGCCTGCTGCCGAACCGCCGCGTCGAAGTACGCTTCGAACTGGCGAAGTGAACAGCGCCGCGTGGGGGAAAACCGGGTCCAGGGTCGGGTTTCCCTTGCGCGTCGTCGGCGAGCGCCGGGTTCAGGGCAGGTGGGAAACCCGATTCTGGGCCCGGCTTTCCTCGCGCGGCGCCGGTGCTGGCGTGGCGCCATCGCGCGGGGGCGCCCAGGACATCGGGCGGCCGCCGCCGATCACGATCCAGCCCTGCGCCAGGGCATGCTCCGGATCGCGCAGGATGCTGTAGACGTCCACGTTGCGGCCTTCGGCCAGGCCCCACAACCCGGCCCAGGTGCCCAGCCCGCTGCGCCGCGCCACCTGCAGGGCGCGGCCGGCCACGCGCAGGGTATCGGCATTGGATGCACGGGTTCCCGGAAACAACGGATGCGGCGCCACGCCCGCCGACATGCCGGGCGTGAGGCACTGGCCTGGAGCGACGTCCACCTGCAGCCGCTCGATGCAGCGGCACAGGTGCCCGGCCAGCGCGAAAGCGGCGGCCTGCGAGGTATTGGCGCGGATCACCATGAAGGTGGCACCGCCCCAGCGCGCGACATGGTCGTGCTGGTCGCTGTTGCGCACCAGTTCCGCGGCCACCGCGCGCAGCAGCGCGTCGCCCGCGGCGTGGCCGTGCTGGTCGTTGAGCGCCTTGAAGCCATCGATTTCCAGCAGCAGCACCGCGTGGCGCTCGGCGCCGGGGGATACTGACGTGGCCTCATCCAGCAGGCGTTCGGCCTCACGCCGGTTCGGCAGCCCGGTGGGCACGTCGGTGCTGCCGAGTTCGCGCAGGCGCCGTTGCTGCCGGCGCATGCGCAGGTACAGGCCGGCACCGCCCAGCAGCAGGATCGCCGCGGCGGTAAGCGCGGCATTGCGCAGCAGGCGGTCGCGGCTGGCCTCCTGGGTGGCGTTGATGCGGATCGGGTCCAGCGCCTGCTCGGCCCTGGCCTGCAGCCTGGCCAGGCGGTTTAGGTTGTCGCCCTTCATCCGCGCCTGGTCGACCTGCCGCGCCTGGCGCAGGTAGTCGCGCGCCTGCGCCGGCTCGCCCAGCGCCATGCTGATCTCGGCCAGCAGGTCGAGGCTGTCGCGGACACCATCGGGGAAGCGGCCGGGCTCGGCCACCGCCAGGGCGCGTTCGCCGAGGTTGCGCGCTTCTTCCGGCTGCTGCTGCTCCAGCGCGATGCGCGCCAGCCGCTGCAGGGTGACGACCAGCCCCAGCGGATCGTTGTGTTCCTGCCAGGGCAGGAGTTCGAGGAACTGCGCCTTGGCCACGTCCAGCCGGCCGGCCGCATGCTGCACTTCGGCCCGATGGCCGCGGATGCGATGCAGTATCACGTCCTGGTTGGACAGGCGGCCGGCGATGGACTCGGTACGGGCGAAGGCCCGCTCCGCCTCGTCGTAGCGCTTGAGCCGCAGCAGCGTGTAACCGTGGTTGTAGTGGAGCATCACGTCCTGCGGCAGCGGCGGCCGGCGCAGGTGGTCGGAAAGCGCGATCGCCTGCTGCTGGTAATGCAGCGCGCCTTCGGGATCGTCCATCTGCTCGGCGCGGATCAGGGCGATGCCGGTCAGCGCGGTGATCTGGCTGCCCACGTCGCTCTCGGCGACGCCGCGTTCCAGCATCGTTTCGAGCAGTTGCAGGCCTTCCCCGGTGTGGCCATTGCGTTGCAGCAGCGTCGCGGCCATCTGCAGCGCGCGGTTGCGTTCGATCGCCGGGAGCTCCGCGGTGCGCAGCAGTTCCTGCAGCCTCGCTGCCGACTCCAGGCTGGCGTCGCCCTGGCCCAGCAACTGCCGGGCGAAGCCGCGGCAGCCTTCCGCGCCGATCTCGACCACTGGCGGCAGCGCCGGCATGGCCAGCAGCTTGCCGGCCATGGCCAGGGCATCGCGCGGCGCGCCGTGCACCGTCGTGTGGCAGCGCATCACCTGGTCCATCAGGCGTGCGTCGGCATCGGCGACCTGGGCGCTGGCGGGACCGGCCAGGGCGGTGGCAAGCGCCGCGCCGGGCAGCAGGCGGCGGAATCGAACGACACGAAGCGGAGAAAGCATGGCGCAGGTGTTTCCTGGCGAAAGAGAGTCCGTCCGGGAGGCGGTGGCGCGGGAACGTCCGGCAACGGATGCCTATTAATATAGCCCCACTCCCCCTCATGTCGTACGACGCATCGCGCCGCGCGGCATCGCCGGCGTCAGCCGTCCCGGTGCCGGAGGAGCGGCCTGGCGCTGGCCAGGAGCCTGCGCAGGCTCCTTTGTTGCCGGCGCGTGCGCAGGTACAGGCTGGCCACGCCCACCAGCAGCAGCGCCGCGATGGCAAGCGCGATATCGCGCAGCAGGCGGTCGCGGTTGGCCTCCTGCAGCGCATTGACCCGGGCCGGCTCCAGCGCCTGCGCGGCCCGGGCCTGCATCCGCGCAAGACGGGCAAGGCTTTCCTCCGACATCCCCGGCCGATCGGACTGGCGCGCCCGCCGCAGATAGCCGTGCGCCTTCGCCGCGTCGCCCTGGGCGATGCTGATTTCGGCCAGCAGTTCCAGTCGTTCGCGATGGCCCGGGAACCTGCCGGCCTCGGCCACCATCGCCGCCTGTTCGGCCAGCTCCCGCGCCTGTTCCGGCACGCCCTCGTCCAGCGCGATCCGCGCGAGATACTGCAGCGTGGTGACCCGGCTCAACGGGTTGTTGCGCTCCTGCCAATGCAGCACGGCCAGGAGCTCGGACCGGGCGATCCGGCGATGGCCGCGGGCGCGCAGTATCTCCGCGCGGTCGCTGCGGATGCTGTGCAGCAGCGCCTCCTGCATGGACAGCCGGCGGGCGATGTGTTCGGCGCGGTCGAACGCCCTGCCGGCTTCTTCGTAGTGCTTGAGCTGCAGCAACGTGCAGCCGTGGTTGTAGTTGAGCGTGACGTCCTGCGGCCGTGGCGGCCGCGGCAGGTGTCCGGACAGGGTCAGGGCCTGCTGCTGGTAGTGCAGGGCGCCCTCCGGATCGTCCAGCTGTTCGGCGTGGACCAGGGCGATGTGGCCCAGCGCCAGGATCTGGCCGCCGATGTTTCCCGTGGCGATGCTGCGCTCCTGCAGGGCTTCCAGAATCCGCAGGCCCTCGTCGATGCGGCCGTCGCGCAGCAACAGGAAGGCGACGCGGCGCTGCACCTGGTCGTATTCCCCCAGCGCCAGTCCCGGCGTGCGCAGCAATGCCTGCAGTTGCGAGATCGCCTGCCGGCTCTCGTCATTGCGGCCGAGCTGGTGCAGCGCCGAGGTGCGGCAGCTCACCGCGTCGATCTTCATCGCCAGCGGCAGCGCCGGCAGGGCCAGCAGGCGATCGGCCAGGGCCAGGGCATCGCGGGGGGCGTCGTAGACCAGCGGCACGCAGCGCGCCACTTCCTCCTTCAGGCGTACATCGCCCTCGGCGGCCTGTGCGGGACCCGCCAGGCCCAGTACCAGCAGCAGGCACGGCGGCAGACATCGGGGAATGGGGAACAGGCGCATCTCTTTCCAGCGGCGGGATTGCTTCGTCCGCAGGACCGCGGGAGCGCTTCTACAACGGATGGTCCGTAATATAGCGGCGACCTTCCATGTATCGCGCGGCGCCCCGCCGTGCCGGGGATCCAGCCCGATGCTTTCCCTACCTTCCCGGCCCGAGGATGCGGCCGAGCCGCCGCAGGGCGCGTCCGCCGTCGCCCGTCGGTGGATGCCGCCCGCGGTCGATGCCACCGAAGCGCGCGCCGTGGCGATGCTGCTGCGCCTGCTGCTGGCGGTGGCCGGCTACCAGCTGCTGACCCTGCTGTGGAGCCCGCCCTCCGCCGGCCTGCCGGGGCAGGCGCTGACCGTGTGCGGCATGCTGACCTGCCTGGTGTCGCTGGAACTGCTGCGCCGGCGGCGGCTGCATCTGTCCGTCGCGGCGTTCGTGCTGTCCAACCTGGTGCTGACCTCGGTGGCCTATGGCTACTGGGGGCTGCGCGCGCAGATGCAGGGGCAGCTGCTGCAACTGCTGCCGGTGCTGCTGGCCGGCGCGCTGCTGGGCCGGCGCGCGCTGTGGCTGGCCGCTGGCTGGCTGGGCGGGCTGCTGGCGCTGGGGGCGTGGCTGGATGCGGCGGCCGGCTTTTACCTGCCCATGCGCGTGGAGCTGGCATTGCGCGACCTGGCGCTGGCCGGGTTCGGCACGGCGATGGCGGCCTTCGTGCTGGACCAGTCGCTGTCCTCGCTGCGCGACAACCTGCGCATCGCGCAGCGGCGCGGCACCGACCTGGCGCGCAAGCGCGACGAGCTGCAGCTGGAAATGCACGAGAAGGAGCGCTCGCGCGAACAGCTGGTGCACGCGCTGAAGATCGAGAACGTCGGCCGCCTGGCCAGCGGCGTCGCGCACGACTTCAACCATCTGCTGGCGCTGATCATGGGCTATGCCGGCAAGGGCCGCCGCAGCGACGATCCGGCCGAGCTGAGGGCGGCCCTGCAGGGTGTGGAGTCGGCGGCGCGGCGCGCCGGCGCGGTCACCCGCCGCCTGCTGGACTTCAGCCGCCAGGACGTGGCGCGGCCGCAGCTGCTGGACGCGGCGCGGACCGTCGCGGCGATGGAGCCGATGCTGCGCCAGCTGTTCGACGCGCGCGTGGCGTTCGCGCTGGACACCGGCGGCGTGCGCTGCCAGATCCACTTCGATCCCGCGCAGCTGGAACTGGTGCTGCTGAGCCTGGCGGCCAACGCGCAGCAGGCCATGCCCGACGGCGGCACGTTCCGCCTCGCGCTGTCCTGCCGGGAGCCGGGCAACGAACTGTGCGTGGAAGTCAGCGACAGCGGCCACGGCATGAGCGAGGAGGTGCGCCTGCGCTGCCTGGAGCCGTTCTTCACCACCAAGCCCAGCGGCCAGGGAACCGGCCTGGGGTTGGCGGTGGCGGCCAACCTGATCAAGGCCGCCGACGGCCGGATCGTGGTGGACAGCGCGCCCGGCGCCGGCACCTGCTTCCACCTGTGGCTGCCGGCGCGGCCATTGCCCGACGCGCCCCGCCAGCCGGAAGTCGGCGTGACGATACCGTACTGATCCGCGCGCGCTGCCGTCGCGACGGCAGCGGCTACACTGCGGCACGGCCCGTCCGGAAACTCGTCCTTGGTCTCAAGCTGGATCCTGCTGCTGGTCTCGCTCGGCTATGCCGCGCTGCTGTTCGGCGTGGCGTGGTGGGGTGACCATCGGCCGATGTATCCGGACCGGCCCTGGCTGCGGCCGGTGGTCTACAGCCTTGCGCTGGCGGTGTACTGCTCGTCGTGGACCTTCTACGGCGCGGTCGGCACCGCGGTGCGCTACGGCATCGGCTACCTGCCGATCTACCTGGGGCCGCTGCTGCTGCTGCTGTTCGGCTGGCGCATCATCGAACGGCTGGCGCTGATCGCGCGCAGCGAGAACGTCGTTTCCATCGCCGATTTCATTTCCTCCCGCTACGGCCGCTCGCGCAGGCTGGCCGCGCTGGTGGCGCTGATCGCCCTGATCGGCGTGGTGCCCTACCTGGCGCTGCAGTACAAGGCGGTGGCGATGAGCCTGCAGGTGCTCACCGGCGATGCCGGCGGCGGCGGCGTGCTGACCGATCCGGCGCTGTACGTGGCGCTGCTGATGGCGCTGTTCGCCACCCTGTTCGGCACCCGCCAGGTGGACGCCACCGAGCACCACCACGGCATGATGCTGGCCATCGCGCTGGAGTCGATGATCAAGCTGCTGGCGATGGTGGCGGTGGGCGTGTTCGCCTATGTGTGGCTGTCCGACCGCGGTACCGCGGTGGTGGCCTCGGCGCGCACGCTGTTCGAAGGCGCGCCGCCGGTGGGCTTCGTCTCGCAGACCCTGCTCAGTTTCCTGGCGCTTATCTGCCTGCCGCGCCAGTTCCACGTGGCGGTGGTGGAATGCGGCGACGTCAGCGACGTACGCCGCGCGCGCTGGCTGTTCGGCGGCTACCTGGTGCTGATCTCGCTGATGATCGTGCCCATCGCGGTGGCCGGCAACGCGCTGCTGGGCAGCGGCCGCGTGGCCGACGACGCGCTGGTGCTGGCGCTGCCGATGAGCGGCGGCAACACCGCGCTGGCACTGGTCGCCTACGTCGGCGGATTCTCCGCGGCGACCGGCATGGTGATCGTGTCCTCGATCGCGCTGGCGACGATGATCAGCAACGACCTGGTCATGCCCCTGCTGCTGCGCCGCAGCGGCGACCACCGCGAGGCTGCCGACGTCGCCTCGCGGGTGCTGTGGATCCGCCGCCTGGCGATCCTGCTGCTGGCGCTGGTGGCCTATGGCTACTACCGCGGCAGCAACAACGACACCATGCTCGCCACCTACGGGCTGATGGCCTTCGCCGCGGTGGCGCAGTTCGCGCCCGGCCTGATCGGCGGCCTGTACTGGCGCGGCGCCAGCCGCCGCGGCGTCGGTGCCGGCATGGCGGTGGGTTTCGGCGTGTGGATATACACGCTGCTGCTGCCGGCGCTCAGCCATGGCGGCTGGCTGGACGTGGCGCTGGTCGAGCACGGGCCGTTCGGCATCGGCTGGCTGCGGCCCGAGCAGCTGTTCGGCCTGCGTGGCTGGGATCCGCTCACCCACGGCACGTTCTGGTCGCTGCTGCTCAACGCCGCGACCATGCTGCTGGTGTCGATGCGCTGGCGCCCGGGCGTGGCCGAGCGGCTGCGCGTGGCGCCGTTCCTGGAGCCGTATGCGCGGCGCCCGGCGGTGGCCGGCGACTGGCCGGCGCACGTCAAGGTGCGCGACCTGCTGGCGCTGGCCACGCGCGTGGTCGGCGAGGTGCGCGCGCGGCGTTCCTTCGCCGAGCAGGCGCAGGCGCTGCAGCGCGAACTGCAGCCGGCCGCCGCCGCCGACCGCGCCTGGGTGCAGTTCACCGAACGCCTGCTGGCCGCCTCGATCGGCGCCGCATCGGCGCGCCTGCTGCTGACCAGCCTGCTGCGCGGCTCGGGCATGGACCTGGGCGAAGTGGTGGCGGTGCTGGACGAAGCCGGGCAGGAGCTGCGCTTCAACCGCGAGATCCTGTCCACGACCCTGGAGAACATCAGCGCCGGGGTCAGCGTGGTCGATCCGGACATGCGCCTGACCGCGTGGAACCGCCGCTACCAGCAGATGTTCGGCTATCCCGACGGCATGCTCTACGTCGGCCGCCCGGTCGCCGACCTGATCCGCTACAACGCCGAGCGCGGCGAGCTGGGCGAGGGCGACATCGAGGTGCAGATCGACCGCCGCATCGGCCACATGCGCGCCGGCACGCCGCACGTGTTCGAGCGCACGGGCGCCGACGGCAAGGTGATCGAGCTGCGCGGCCAGGCGCTGCCCGGCGGCGGCTACGTCACCAGCTACAACGACATCACCGACTTCAAGCGCGCCGAGCAGGCGCTGCTGGAAGCCAACGAAACCCTGGAACAGCGCGTGGCCGAGCGCTCGCAGGCGGCCGAAGCGGCGCAGCAGTCCAAGACCCGCTTCCTCGCCGCGATCAGCCACGACGTGCTGCAGCCGCTCAACGCCGCGCGCCTGTTCGCCTCGGCGCTGCGCGACGGCCTGCAGGAGGGCGACGAACAGCGGCACCTGGCCGAGCGCGTGGACGCCTCGCTGCGCGCGGCCGAGGAACTGCTCGACGGCCTGCTCGACGTGTCGCGGCTGGACGCCGGCGGCCTGCGCCCGACCGTCACCGACTTCGACGCCGCGGTGCTGGTGCGCGAACTGGCCGCGCAGTACACGCCGGTGGCCGCAGGGCGGGGCCTGCGCCTGCACGTGTTCGCGCGGCCGGCGTGGGTGCGCAGCGACCGCCGCCTGCTGCGCCGCGTGCTGCAGAACTTCATGGCCAACGCGCTGCGCTATACCCGCAGCGGGCGCATCGTGCTGGCGCTGCGCGTGCGCGGCGGCCAGGTCGAACTGCAGGTGTGGGACACCGGGCCGGGCATTCCCGAACACCACATGCAGCAGATCTTCAACGAGTTCCACCGCTACCAGCAGCCGTTCGACTGGGGCGAGCAGGGCCTGGGCCTGGGCCTGTCGATCTGCCAGCGCATCTCGCGCCTGCTCGGGCATGGCCTGGATGCGCGCAGCCAGCCCGGCCGCGGCAGCATGTTCTCCATCACCCTGCCGCGCGTGCCGACGCCGGCGGTGGCGCCGCCGGCGCGCGTGATGCCGGCGTTCGGCGGCGACGAGGCGCTGGCCGGCATGCGCGTGCTGTGCGTGGACAACGACCAGGAAATCCTCGACGGCATGCGCGCCCTGCTCGGCCGCTGGAAAGTGCAGGTGATCGCCGCCAGCACCGTGGACATGGCGCTGGAGAAGATCGCCGAACGGCCGGACGTGATGCTGGTGGACTACCACCTGCACGACCGCATGGACGGCCTCGATGCGCTGGTCGCGCTGCGCGAGGCCGCCGGGCGGCCGCTGCCCGGCGCGCTGCTCACCGCCGACGGCCGCGACGAACTCAAGCGGCTGGCGCGCGAGCGCGGCTACCGGGTGCTGACCAAACCAGTGAAACCGGCCTCGCTGCGCGCCTTCCTCACCGCCTGGCGGCTGTAGCGAGCGGCTTTGCCGGGAAGGCCCCAGCGGGGCGTTGCGCCGCTCTACAGGGCGAGGGATTGCCGCGTTTCTGTAGCGCCGGGCAGCGCCCGGCGGGGCTTTGCCGGGAATGCTCCAGCGGGGCGTTGCCCCGCTCTACAAGGCGAGGGATTGCCGCGTTTCTGTAGCGCCGGGCAGCGCCCGGCGGGGCTTTGCCGGGAATGCTCCAGCGGGGCGTTGCCCCGCTCTACAAGGCGAGGGATTGCCGCGCTTCTGTAACGCCGGGCAGCGCCCGGCGGGGCTTTGCCGGGAATGCTCCAGCGGGGCGTTGCCCCGCTCTACGGGGCGAGGGATTGCCGCGCTTCTGTAGCGCCGGGCAGCGCCCGGCGGGGCTTTGCCGGGAATGCTCCAGCGGGGCGTTGCCCCGCTCTACAGGGCGAGGGATTGCCGCGTTTCTGTAGCGCCGGGCAGCGCCCGGCGGGGCTTTGCCGGGAATGCACCAGCGGGGCGTTGCCCCGCTCTACAAGGCGAGGGATTGCCGCGTTTCTGTAGTGCCGGGCAGCGCCCGGCGGGGCTTTGCCGGG
>NZ_JASCOS010000055.1:0-23404 GCF_029959705.1 Stenotrophomonas sp. PS02297
CACCCCACGCGGGCTGCGTTTTCATTGCCGCCAGCTTGGGGGGTCACGCCCCCCCCCCTACAAGATGCCGATGGGCCGGTGCATTGTCGGCCATGCCCCTGCCGAGCATGGCTCGGCACCACATCAACAAAAACGGAGCGCTTTCGCGCTCCGTTTTCTGCAACACCAATTACCGCAGCTGCGATCAGAGGCGGCTGGCGATGGCCTGGGCGAAGCCCATGGTGGTGCCGGTGCCGCCGAGGTCGCCGGTCAGCGAATCCTTGGCTTCCATCGTGGCAACAATGGCCTTGCGCAGGCGCTCGGCGTTTTCCGGCTGGCCGACATGGTCCAGCATCTGCGCAGCGCCCAGCAGCAGCGCGACAGGGTTGGCCTTGCCCTGGCCGGCAATGTCCGGTGCGGTACCGTGTACGGCTTCGAAGATGGCCACGTCAACGCCGATGTTGGCACCCGGGGCCAGGCCCAGGCCGCCGACCAGACCAGCACACAGGTCGGAGATGATGTCGCCGAACAGGTTGGTGGTGACGATGATGTCGAACTGCTCCGGACGCATCACCAGCTGCATGCAGGCGTTGTCGACGATCATTTCCTGGAACTCGATTTCCGGGTACCTGGCGGCGACTTCGCGCGCCACGTCCAGGAACAGGCCCGAGGTCGACTTGATGATGTTGGCCTTGTGCACGGCGGTGACCTTCTTGCGGCCGGTGCTCTTGGCCAGCTCGAAGGCGTAACGCACGATGCGCTCGGAGCCCTTGCGGGTGATGCGGGTGCCGGAGAACGCGGTCTCGCCGTCGGCCGACACTTCCTGGCCTTCGGCCAGGTAGGCGCCTTCGGTATTCTCACGCACCGTGATCATGTTGATGTTCTCGTAGCGCGACTTGGTGTTCGGGAACGAGATGGCCGGGCGCACGTTGGCATACAGGTCGAACTGGCGACGCAGGGCAACGTTGATCGAGCTGAAACCGCCGCCGACCGGCGTGGTCAGCGGGCTCTTCAGGGCGACCTTGTTCTTCTTGATCGATTCCAGCGTGCCGGCCGGGATCAGCTCACCGTGCTTTTCCAGCGCGGCCAGGCCGGCGTCGGCGAATTCGTAGGACAGCCCGGCACCGAGCTTGTCCAGCACGAACAGGGTGGCGTCCATGATTTCCGGGCCGATGCCATCGCCGCGGATGACGGTGATTGTCTGCGTCATGATTTGGGTTCCGAACAGTGTGGGGGAGCGCGCGCCAGCCGGCTGCCCGGGATCAGGCGCATCCAAAAGTTTCAACTGTCAATTATGCCCGATCCGCCCGCCCCGCCCCAACTGGACCAAGGTCGCAGGTTCAGCCGTGGTCGTGCCCGGCCGGCGCCTGCACGGCCCCGGACTCCAGCTGGTCCAGGAAATCCACCGCGCGCCGCAGGTGCGGGATCACGATGGAACCGCCGACCACCAGCCCCACCGAGAAGGTCTCGAAGAACTCCTCGCGGTTGACCCCGGCGTCCTTGCACTGGGCCACGTGGTAGCTGATGCAGTCGTCGCAGCGCAGTACCAGCGAGGCCACCAGCCCCAGCAGCTCCTTGGTCTTCACATCCAGCGCGCCGGCCTGGTAGGTCTGCGTATCCAGCGCGAAGAAGCGCCGCACGACCTGGTTCGGCTCGGCGAGGATGCGCTGGTTCATGCGCTGGCGGAATTCGGTGAATTCGGCCAGGCGATCCTTGTCGCCGCCGCTCATCCGCCCTGCCCCGCCAGCAGCGGCTCGAGCTTGCCGGCGCGGTGCAGCGCCATCATGTCGTCGTAGCCGCCGACGTGGACGTCGCCGACGAAAATCTGCGGCACGCTGGTGCGGCGGGTGCGCGCCATCATCTTTTCGCGCTCGGCCGGGTCCAGGTCGATGCGCACCTCGTTCCAGGTCTGGCCCTTGCTCTTGAGGAAGTTCTTGGCCGCCACGCAGTACGGGCACACGGCGGTGGAATACAGGGTGATCTCGGGTGTCTGGCTGCTCACGGGAAACTCCACGCGGGAAACGATGTCCCTATATGGTACCGGCGCGCCGGATCGCATCGGTCACCGCTGGAACACTGCGGGTTAACCTGTGCTTCACACCGCGCCCGCGCTTCCCCGTCATCCTCCGCCCAGCCCCACCGGAGCCCCAACGCTTGCGTACCCTGCTGCTCGCCACCGCCGTCGCCCTGGCCCTGGCCACGCCCCTTTCCCGGGCCCAGGAAAGCAAGCTGCCGGACATCGGTTCGTCCGCCGGCGAGCTGCTCACCCCGGCGCGGCAGGCCGAGTACGGCGGCATGATGCTGCGCGAGCTGCGCAACTACGGCTACCTGGTCGACGACCCGCTGATCGACGACTGGCTGCAGGCCATGGGCACCCGGCTGGGCTCCAACAGCGCCCAGCCGCAGCAGAAATTCACCTTCTTCATGCTCAAGGACCGGCAGATCAACGCCTTCGCCACGCTGGGCGGCTATATCGGCATGAACGCCGGCCTGGTGCTGACCGCCGAGCGCGAGGACGAGGTCGCGGCGGTGCTGTCGCACGAAATCTCGCACGTCACCCAGCAGCACGTGCTGCGCAGCGTGGAGAAGGCCCAGCGCGACCAGATCCCGATCCTGCTGGGCATGCTGGCGGCGGTGGTCGCCGCGCAGCAGGCCGGCGGCAACTCCTCCGGCGACGCCACCATCGCGGCGATCACCTCGGGCATGGGCCTGATGCAGCAGCTGCAGATCAACTTCACCCGCTCCAACGAATCGGAGGCCGACCGGCTCGGCATCCGCACCCTGGCCCGCAGCGGCTACGACGTCGATGCGATGGCCGGCTTCTTCGAGCGCATGTCGGCGGCGATGCGCGGCAACGAGGGCGGCTATTCCACGCCGGATTTCCTGCGCACCCACCCGGTCACCGTCACCCGCATCAGCGAGGCCAAGTCCCGCGCCGAGCAGATGAAGAAGGACACGGTACTGCTGACCACGGCCACGCCCACCGGCGTGCGCCAGGAACGGGTGAACCCCACCCAGCCCAGCACCGACCCGATCAAGGCCAGCGGCAACCCGCTGCTGCCCGGCTCGATGCAGCTGTCGCTGCCGTCGATCGGCCTGCCCAGCGGCCCCAGCGGCCAGTTCGACTGGGCGCGCGAACGCCTGCGCGTGCTCAGCGCCCCCACTCCGTCCGAACTGGTCCGCGAATACCAGGACCTGCGCCGCAGCCAGAAGAACGGCCTGAGCGACCCGCAGCGCTATGGCGTGGCCATCGCCCAGCTGCGCGACGGCGGCAACGCGGTCCAGCAGGCGTTGCAGGAACTGCAGCAGCTGCAGTCCGAGCATCCGGACAACCTGTGGGTGAACCTGGCCCTGGGCGAGGCCGAGTCGCGCAGCGGCCGCCACGCCGAGGCCAACCGCCGCTTCGACGCCCTGCTGCAGAAACTGCCGCAGAGCCGGCCGGTTGCGCTGACCTATGCGCAGGTGCTCAACGAGCAGGGCGGCGTGGAGGCCGGCAAGCGCGCCCAGGCCATGCTGCGCCCGCTGCTGGCCCGCGCCGGCGATGACCCGGTGTTCCAGCGCACCTTCGCCCGCGCCTGCGAACTGGCCGGCGACACCGCCCGCGCCAGCGAGGCCTATGCCGAGGCGGCTTACCTGAATGGACGCCCGGAGCAGGCCCTGCTCCAGTTCCAGGCGCTGCTCAAGCAGCCGGACCTGGACTACGTGAGCCGCTCGCGGGTCGATGCGCGGATCGAGGCGATCATGCCCACCGTGCTGGAAATGCGCCGGCTGGGCGTGCGCGACCCGGACATGCAGCGTCGGTAGGCCGGGGCCAAACCCTCCCGACGGCCGCATGCCGGAGCACCGGGACACCCCGGGCCATGGCGGACCGGCCAGGCTGCATCGCCGAGCATTCCCGCGGTTGCCGGCCAGCAGCCGCCACCGCCCACGCTGTCACAAACCCGTCATCAAACCGTAGTCTACTGGGCACATCCCGGTCCTGATGGGCTTTACGGCAGGCAACTCGTGCAGAAACGCATCCTCATCGTCGATGACGAACCGGCGATCCGCGACATGGTCGCCTTCGCCCTGCGCAAGGGCGAATACGAGCCGGTGCATGCCGGCGACGCGCTGGAGGCGCAGACCGCCATCGCCGACCGCGTACCGGACATGATCCTGCTGGACTGGATGCTGCCCGGCACCAGCGGGCTGGAACTGGCGCGGCGCTGGCGCAAGGAAACGCTGACCCGCGACGTGCCGATCATCATGCTCACCGCCCGCGGCGAGGAGAACGACCGTGTAGGCGGGCTGGAAGCCGGCGTGGACGACTACGTGGTCAAGCCGTTCTCGGCGCGCGAACTGCTGGCGCGCATCCGCGCGGTGATGCGCCGTACCCGCGATGACGACGAGGACGGCAGCGTGGCGATCGGCCCGATCCGCATCGACGGCGCCGCGCACCGCGTGTTCGCCGGCGATGCGCCGGTCTCGATCGGCCCGACCGAATACCGCCTGCTGCATTTCTTCATGACCCACCCCGAGCGGGTCTATACCCGTTCGCAGCTGCTGGACCACGTCTGGGGCGGCAGCGTGTACGTGGAAGAACGCACCATCGACGTGCACATCCGCCGCCTGCGCAAGACGCTGGAACCGTTCGGCGCGGAAAACATGGTGCAGACCGTGCGCGGCGCCGGCTATCGCTTCTCGGCCTCGACCTGAATTCCGGGGTCGCGGCCGGCCCCGGTGCTTCCTGCTATAACAAACGGTCACAGTTCCAACGGATCCATCCGCAACACCCGAGAGCGCAATGCCCCGCCAATTCCGATCCGCCTGGTTGAAGACACTGGCCACCGTGGCCGTGCTGCTGTTGTCGGCCCTGCTGATCGGCACCCTGCTAGGCTTCCCTTCGCTGGTGGTGGCCCTGGCGGCGCTGGGCGTCCTGGCCTGGCACTACTGGCGGCTGCGCCAGGTGCTGCTGCGCCTGACCGCGCGCCAGCGCTGGGAAACGGCCAGCGGCACCGGCGTATGGAATGAACTGGATCGCCTGCTGCACCGCAACCAGCAGGAAATGCGCGCGCGCAAGCGGCGCCTGATCGACATGCTGCGCAGCTACCGCGCCGCCGCCGCGGCGCTGCCCGACGCGGTGGTGGTGGTGGACCGCAACACCCAGCGCGTGCAGTGGTTCAACGAAGCGGCCACCGCGTTGCTCGGCCTGCAGCATCCGGCCGACATGGACGCACCGCTGGTCGAACGCCTGCTGCCGCTGCCGCTGGCACACTGGCTGGCCGGCGGCCGCAACGCCGAACCGATCCTCGACGCCAACTCGCCGGTCGATCCGGGCATCCGCCTGCACCTGCGCCTGATCCCGTATTCGGACCACCACTGGCTGCTGGTGGCGCGCGACGTCACCAAGCTGCTGCACCTGGAACAGGTGCGCCGCGATTTCGTCGCCAATGTCTCGCATGAACTGCGCACGCCGCTGACCGTGGTGCACGGCTACCTGGACATGATGGACCCGGAGGACTTCCCCGATACCGGTCCGATGCTGGCGGAGATGCGCAAGCAGTCCCAACGCATGGCGCAGCTGGTGGAAGACCTGCTCACCCTGTCGCGGCTCGAATCGCAGCAGCACACCGAACTGGAAACCGTGGCGATGACCTCGATGCTCGCCTCGCTGCGGCGCGAGGCCGAAGCGCACAGCCAGGGCCGCCACACGATCACCGTCGAAGACACCGCGGGCGTCGACCTGGCCGGCTCCAACAAGGAGCTGCACAGCGCGTTCTCCAACCTGGTCACAAACGCGGTGCGCTACACCCCGGCCGGTGGCCGCATCACCCTGACCTTCGCCCGCGACGGCAAGGGCGCGGTGCTGGCGGTGACCGATACCGGCTACGGCATTCCCGCCAACCACCTGCCGCGCCTGACCGAACGTTTCTACCGCGTGTCCAGCAGCCGTTCGCGCGAGAGCGGCGGCACCGGCCTGGGCCTGTCCATCGTCAAGCACATCCTCGGCCTGCACCAGGCGCGGCTGGAAATCCGCAGCGAAGTCGGCCAGGGCAGCACCTTCGCCTGCCATTTCGATGCCGAACACGTGCGCCCGCGCAGCGCCCTCCCCTCGCCCCCGTCCACGGAAGACTTCCCGGCATGAACGCTCCCACCCCGCCCCCCGCACCCGTGGTCTCCGGCAACGATCCGCTGCGCGAGCCAGCGCTGTACATCAACCGCGAGCTGTCGCAGCTGGACTTCAATTTCCGCGTGCTGGCGCAGGCGACGGACGAGCAGGTGCCGCTGCTGGAGCGGCTGCGCTTCCTGTGCATTTCCTGCACCAACCTGGACGAATTCTTCGAGATCCGCGCAGCGGCGGTGCGCCACGCACAGGAATTCGGACTGCCGCCGGCGCCGGACGGATTGAGCCCGCAGGAAATCCTGACCGCCATCCACGACCGCGCCGCCGAACTGGTAGAGCAGCAATACCGCTGCTGGAACGAGGTGCTGCGCCCGGCCCTGCAGGAAGCGGGCATCGGCATCCTCTCGCCCTCGACCTGGACCGCGCGCCAGCGCCGCTGGCTGCGCGCCTATTTCCGCAACGAGATCATGCCGGTGCTCTCGCCGCTGGGGCTGGATCCGTCGCATCCGTTCCCGAAGATCCTCAACAAGTCGCTGAACATCGTCGTCGTGCTCAAGGGCACCGACGCCTTCGGCCGCGCCGGCCACCTGGCGCTGGTGCGCGCGCCGCGCTCGCTGCCACGCATCATCCAGCTGCCCAGATCGCTGGGCGGCACGCAGGACTTCGTGCTGCTCTCGGCGGTGCTGTCCACCTTCGTCAACGAACTGTTCCCCGGCATGGACGTGCGCGGCGCCTACCAGTTCCGCGTCACCCGCAACTCCGAGCTGGTGGTGGACGAGGAAGAAGTAGAGAACCTGGCGCTGGCGCTGCGCGACGAACTGGTCGACCGCGGCTACCGGCCGGCGGTGCGGCTGGAGATCGCCCACGACTGCCCGCGCCCGATCGTGCAGACCCTGCTGCAGAACTTCGGCCTGTCCGAGAACGCGGCCTACCGCATCGACGGCTCGGTCAACCTCAACCGCGTGATCCAGGTCTACGACCTGGTGCAGCGGCCGGACCTGAAGTACCCGGCGATGACGCCGCGCGTGCTCAAGGCGCCGGAAGGCATCTTCGAGATGGTGGCGCGCGACGACGTGCTGCTGCACCACCCGTTCGATTCGTTCAGCACCGTGCTGGAGCTGATCCGCGAAGCGGCGGTGGACCCGAACGTGCTGGCGATCAAGCAGACGCTGTACCGCACCGGCAAGGATTCGGGGATCGTCGAGGCGCTGATCCAGGCCGCGCGCAACGGCAAGGACGTGACCGTGGTGGTGGAGCTGCGCGCGCGCTTCGACGAGGAGGCCAACCTCGGCCTCGCCGATCGCCTGCAGGATGCCGGCGTGCAGGTGGTCTACGGCGTGGTCGGCTACAAGACCCACGCCAAGATGCTGCTGATCGTGCGCCGCGAAGGCCGCAAGCTGCGCCGCTACGTGCACCTGGGCACCGGCAACTACCACAGCGGTACCGCGCGCGCCTACACCGACCTGAGCCTGATCACCGCCGATCCGGACATCGGCAACGACGTGCACCAGTTGTTCCAGCAGCTGTCCGGGCTGGCCTCGAAGATGAAGCTGGAGTGCCTGCTGCAGTCGCCCTTCACCCTGCATGCCGGCCTGCTGCAGCGGATCGAGCGCGAGACCCGGCTGGCCCTGGACGGCAAGCCGGGGCGCATCATCGCCAAGATGAACGCGCTCAACGAGCCGCAGGTGATCCGCGCGCTGTATGCCGCCTCGCAGGCCGGCGTGCAGATCGACCTGATCGTGCGTGGCACCTGCACCCTGCGCCCAGGCGTGGAAGGGGTATCGGACAACATCCGCGTGCGTTCGATCGTCGGCCGCTTCCTGGAGCACAGCCGCGTCTACTGGTTCGGCAACAACGGCGCGCCGGAACTGTTCTGCGCCAGCGCCGACTGGCTGGAGCGCAACCTGCTGCGGCGCGTGGAGACCTGCTTCCCGATCCTGGACAGCGATCTGGCCCGGCGCATCTACCGCGAGGTGCTGCAGAACTACCTGGACGACAACCTCAACGCCTGGGAGCTGCAGGCCGACGGACGCTACCGCAAGTGCTCGCCGCAGCCCGGGCAGCCGCCGCATTCGGCGCAGCAGGCGCTGCTCGAAGCGCTGTAGGACGCCTGCGGCCCCGGCGTAGGAGCGGCTTCAGCCGCGAACAGGCTTTCCCGGCCATCCAAACCGGCGTTGCGGGCGGAAACATCGGTGGGAAGTCCCCTTCGCGGCTGAAGCCGCTCCTACGCAAGGCGCCGTCCGCATCGCGCGCGGGGTGACACGCGCCCCCGACCATCCACTACCATTCCGCCATGCCCCAGTCCTCCCAGACCTCCCCCCCCCTGCAGGACGGCGACCTGCTGGCCGCCATCGACCTGGGCTCCAACAGCTTCCACATGGTCATCGCCCGCTACCTGCTCGGCCAGCTGCGGGTGGTCGACCGCCTGCGCGAGACCGTGCGCATGGCCGACGGGCTCGACGGCAAGGGCGGGCTGTCGGCCGAAGCCCGGCAGCGCGCGCTCGAATGCCTGGCCCGCTTCGGCCAGCGCATCCGCAACATCCCGCCGTACCGCGTGCGCGCGCTGGCCACCAACACCGTGCGCCAGCTGCGCTCGCCGCTGTCGTTCCTGATGCCGGCCGAAACCGCGCTGGGCCACGCCATCGAGGTGGTCAACGGCCGCGAGGAAGCGCGCCTGATCTACCTGGGCGTCGCCCATGCGCAGCCGCCCAAGCCGGGCCAGCGCCGGCTGGTGATCGACATCGGCGGCGGCTCCACCGAATTCATCATCGGCAGCGGCATGCAGCCGCTGGAACGCGAGAGCCTGCAGGCCGGCTGCATTGCCAGTACCCGCCGCTTCTTCCCCGGCGGCAAGCTGAGCAAGAAACGCTGGAAGGACGCGCTGACCGAGATCGGCGCCGAGTTCCAGCCGTTCGCCGCCAAGTACCGGGCGCTGGGATGGGACGAGGCGCTGGGCTCGTCCGGCACCCACAAGGCGATCAGCGAGATCTGCGCGGCGATGAAGCTGAGCAAGGGCGCGATCACCGCCCAGGCGCTGCCGCTGCTGCGTGATGAACTGCTGCGCGCCAAGCACATCGACGACATCAACCTGCCGACCCTGGCCAGCGAACGCCGGCCGATCATCGCCGGCGGCGTGCTGGTGCTCGAGGCCGCCTTCCAGTCGCTGGGCCTGCAGAAACTGCTGGTCAGCAAGGCGGCGATGCGCGAGGGCATCCTCTACGACATCATGGGCCGCGCCAGCGACAACGACCCCCGCGACGAATCGGTGGCCGCGCTGACCCGGCGCTACGACATCGACGCCGCCCAGGCGCTGCGCGTGGAAGCCACCGCCCAGCGCCTGTTCGAGCAGGTCGCCGACAGCTGGAAGCTGGATTCGGACGACGCACGCATGCTGGGCTGGGCCGCGCGCCTGCACGAGCTGGGGCTGATGATCGCCCACAGCGGCTACCACACCCATGGCAGCTACGTGATCGAGCACTCGGACATCGCCGGCTTCTCGCGCCAGGAACAGCAGATGCTGGCCGCATTGATCCGTACCCATCGCCGCGGCGTGCCCAAAACCGCCTTCGACGCCCTACCCGACCGCCTGCTGCTGCCGGCCCGGCGTACCGCCGCGCTGTTGCGGCTGGCGGTGCTGCTGCACCGCTCGCACGAGGACGACCCGATCCCGACGCTGGAACTGAGCGTGGACGGCGACGCCCTGTCGCTGGTGCTGGACAAGACCTTCATCGATGCCCGCCCGCTGCTGCGCGCCGATCTGGTCGGAGAGAACGAGGGCATGGCCAGTCTGGGCATCGTTTTTCGGCCGTTCGTCGCCTGACATCCGGGCCCCAGGCGCTGTCATACGCCTGGCATCCCGCTGACACCCACCTGCCACAGCCCGCCGCCACTCTTTGCGCCAAAAGGGAGGCCGCCATGCGCTATGCCATCGTCACCGAGACCTATCCGCCGGAGGTCAACGGCGTTGCCCTGACCGTGCAGAGCTTGGAGCGCGGCCTGCGCGCCCGCGGCAACGACGTGGACGTGGTGCGTCCCCGCCAGCCGCAGGACGCCGCCCAAGCGCATGAGCTGCTGGTGCAAGGCGTGGCGCTGCCGCGCTATCCCGGCCTGCGTTTCGGGCTTCCGCTGCCCTACCGACTGGCGCGGCACTGGCGCCGGCAGCGTCCCGACGCGGTCTACATCGCCACCGAAGGCCCGCTGGGCTGGTCGGCGCTGCGCGCCGCGCGCCGGCTCGGCATCCCGGTCGCCACCGGCCTGCATACCCGCTTCGACACCTACCTGCCCGATTACGGCGCGGCCTGGCTGCAGCCCGTCGCTCTGCGCTGGATGCGCCGCTTCCACAACCAGGGCGATGCCACGCTGGTGCCCACCCGCGAACTGCAGGGCTTCCTGGAAGGCAATGGCTTCCAGCACCCGCGCCTGCTGGCGCGCGCGGTGGATGCCTCGCAGTTCACCCCGCGGCAACGCGATGAAGAGCTGCGCCGGGCATGGGGGCTGGAAGCGCGCGGGTTGGCGGTGATCCATGTCGGCCGCATCGCCGCGGAAAAGAATCTGGGCCTGGCGATACAGGCGTTCCGCCGGATCCAGCAGCAGCGCCCGGACGCACGCTTCGTCTGGGTCGGCGACGGACCGCTGCGCGGGCGCATCGCGCAGGAGAATCCCGACTTCGTCTTCTGCGGCATCCAGCGCGGACGGGAACTGGCGCGCCATTTCGCCAGCGGCGACCTGTTCCTGTTCCCGAGCCGCAGCGAGACCTTCGGCAACGTCACCCTGGAAGCCATGGCCAGCGGCGTGGCCACGGTCGCCTTCGACTACGGCGCCGCACGTGAACATCTGCAGAGCGGGTACAGCGGCGTGGCCGTGGACAACGACGAGAATTTCATCGACGCGGCGCTGCGCCTGGCCGGCGACGACACCCTGCGCACGCCGCTCGGAGCTAATGCCAGCCTGGCGATGCAGCGGCTGCACCCGGACCACGTGGTCGCCGAATTCGAGGCACTGCTGCACGAACTGTCGCAACGGAGACGTGCCCATGCCCTTGCTGCCGCCTGACGGCCTGCTCGCCCGCGAAACCCGCTGGTGCCGGCGGGCGAACCACTACTGCCGCCGTCGCCGCATCCGCACCCTGTTCGCGGTCGTCAGCCGCCTCGGCGACGGCGTGTTCTGGTACCTGCTGATGGGCGCGCTGGTGCTGGCAGACGGCATGGACGGCCTGCGCGCATCGGCGCACATGGCCGCCACCGGCGTGGTCGCGCTCACCCTGTACAAGGCACTCAAGCGCTGGACCCGGCGCCCGCGCCCATTCGCCGCCGACCTGCGCATCCGCGCCTGGGTGGCGCCGCTGGACGAATACAGCTTCCCCTCCGGCCACACCCTGCACGCCGTGTCGTTCAGCGTGGTCGCACTGGCCTACTACCCGTGGCTGGCGCCGCTGCTGCTGCCGTTCACCGCCGGCGTGGCGCTGTCGCGCGTGGTGCTCGGCCTGCACTATCCCAGCGACGTGCTGGCCGCTACCGGCATCGCCCTGCTGCTGGGGACCGCCTCGCTGCAGCTGATGCCGCTGCCGTTCTGAGAAGAGGGGCGGCCGCCGGCCAGAAGCGCGCATCTGCCGACGATCCTGCGGATGCCGGCCAGCGGCCGGCACTGCCGGATGTGTCCGGAGGAATGCCCCCCGAGTCGGGAAGCGGCGGGGAGATGGCCGATGGCAGGCGCGCCCTCGGAGTGCGGCGCAGACCGCGGAGCGGCGACGCGACTGCGATGACGCGTCTTCGCGCAGTTGACCGGCACCGCCGATGGGGTCGCGGTATTGCCCCTACAATGGCCGCCATGACCACGCTGTTCATCTCCGATCTGCATCTGGACCCCAGCCGTCCGGCCATCACCGAACTGTTCCTGGATTTCCTGCGCGGGCAGGCACGGCAGGCCGAGGCGCTGTACATCCTCGGCGACCTGTTCGAGGCCTGGATCGGCGACGACACGCCCTCCGCCGCCGCCGATGCGGTCGCCGCCGCGCTGCGCGAACTGGCCGACGCCGGCGTGCCGGTATTTTTCATCCGCGGCAACCGCGACTTCCTGGTCGGCGAGGACTATGCCCGCCGCGCCGGCATGCGCATCCTGCCCGACCCCTGCGTGATTCCGCTGTACGGCAAGCCGGTGCTGCTGCAGCACGGCGACCTGCTGTGCACCGACGACACCGCCTACCAGGCGTTCCGCGCGCAGACCCGCGACCCGGCCTTCATCGCCCAGTTCCTGGCGCAGCCGCTGGAAGCGCGCATCGCCTTCGCACAGAAGGCGCGCGCGGCCAGCCAGGCGCACCAGTCGGAGATGAAGGAAGGCGACCGCGCCAGGTTCGAGACCGTCACCGACGTGGCCCCGGCCGAAGTCGTCGCCACGTTCCGCCGCTATGGCGTGGACACGATGATCCACGGCCACACCCACCGCCCCGCCGTGCACCGCGTGCAGGTCGGCGACGCCAGCTGCACCCGCATCGTGCTCGGCGACTGGTACGAACAGGGATCGGTGCTGCGGGTGGATGCCGATGGCTATCAGCTGCAGGCCTTGGTGCCATAGGCCCAAGCCACGACGGCAAAGCGCTACCATCGACGGACCAATCTGGTCGGGAGGGTGGACATGGCACGAGCGGCAGTCTGGATCTGCACGATGTTGGCGGCGGTTGCCGCTACCGGAATGGAAGCCGCGCAGGCCGGCAATGCGGACCAGCCGGTCCCGTTCAAGACCAAGGCGACGGTCTGGCTGGACGAACAGGGCGTTCCGCAGCAGGTTGAAACGCCGGAACAGCTTCCCTCGGCAATCCGCCAGGCCATCGGCGCGCAGATCAAGGAATGGCGCTTCGAGCCCGCCACCGTCGGCGGCCAGGCAAGGAGTGGTGTCACCCACCTGATGCTCGATGCCTGTGCCGTCGAGGGCGCGGCCGGCCAATTGAATCTGGCGCTGGGCTACGTCTATGGCGGTCCCGTGAACAGCCAGAACGCCGCCGGCCTGACGCCACCACCCCGCTATCCCGTCGACGCGGTCCGCTCGCGCATCCAGGGGACATGGATGGTGACGTACGAGGTACTGCCCGACGGCACCGCGCGATGGATGTCCGCCGACCCGCAGGGCGACACCAATCCGAAGAGGCTCGGTTATTTCGAGCCGGCCCTGCGCCAGTGGGTAAGCCAGCTGCGCTACACGCCGGAGGAAGTGGATGGCCATGCGATAAGCACGGTGGTCCGCATCCCGGTCGGCTTCAGTCTCGACACCAGCCCCAAACCCGCCTCCCGGAAAGAAGAAGCCCGTACCGGCAGGGAATGCGTTGCCGCGATGCAGGCCGACTCGTCCATGCGGACGGCCAGCGATACGCAGTTCAAGCTGATCAGCGGCGGCAGTTGAGCGGCGATTGCGGCGGCGCCGGCTGTTGCAGGCAGCCGACGCCGCCATGCCGGACGCGCCCGCATGCAAGTCGCTTTATTGCGCCGGCAACGCCTTGCGCTGGACTTCGAGGATCGGCAGGCCTGCCTCGGCGGGAAGGTAGATGGCCTGGTCCGGCGGGGTCTTGAGCGCGTCGATGTAGCGGTAGCGTAGATGCCCTTCGTTGCCCTTGAGGCTGTCGCCGATGATGCGGTTGGCTTCGGCCACACCCTCCCGGCACGCTCGATCTACACGACGACCAGCGCGACGGTGGCGTTCCATGCGGCTTCGGCTTCAGGCACGGCGATGCGGCGATTGCTCCCGGCTTCGCCCGGGGGCGCCTTGCCACGCAGTTCCCGCACGTACACCCGACAGCATGGCTACCCGCCGACCAGGATCAGCGCCAGCGACACCCGCGCGCTTGCCCGGCCGTAACCATGTTCGTATCGCCGCATGGCTTCCCCCTTCGTTCATCGGCGGCCGGAGCATGGCCGGTTCTCCGGCTCATCCGCGGCTGGCCAAGGCTCACTGCGGCGGCGGCGGAGACGCCGGGTCGAACGCGCATCCCTTCGCGGTCTTTCCCTCCAGCAGCCACGACACGCTGAACGGATATGCCGTGTCGGACATGCCGTCCGAACAGGGCTCGTGGCGCACGTCCAGGCGGAACGGCTGGCCGCGCTCCTCGCCCGACAGGTGCAGGCCGTCGGCGTCGATGCTGCGCGTGGCCTGCAGCCGGCGCGGCGCATCCATCGTTTCCGGCGTGGTGTAGGCCAACGCCCCGCCTTCCACCTTCACGCCCCAGAACGGCTCGACGCCCGCCGCCTGCAGGTTCGCCGGGAACGTGTCCATGCCCGGGTCCACCTGCGCCGCGGCCGCTTCGCGCGCGGGAGTATCGGCGTCCGGCGCGGCGGGGCTGCATGCGGCAAGCATCGCCATGGGCAGGATCGTCAACAGGAGGCGGAAGTGAGGCATGCGGTTCTCCAAGGCTGTGGGGCACGATGGCCGCCATCGTCGCACGCACCGGGTAAACATCATGCGATCCGTGCAGCACGATCATCTGCGGCGTCAGGCGGCGAGGTCGCCCCTGCCCGGCTTCATCATCCAGCCTGTTCGACCAGATCCGCCAGTTCGTCGGCGTCGAAACCGGCCAGTAGACGGGCTTCGAGGTTGAAGGGGCCGTGCAGGTACCCGCCGGCGTATTCGCGCAGCAGTTCCTTGAACCGCGCACGCGGTTCGACGCCGGCGCGCTCGCAGTACCAGCGGTACCAGCGCGAGCCGGCGGCGACGTGCGCCACTTCCTCGCGCAGGATCACTTCCAGTACGTCGGCGGTGGCATCGTCGCCAAGCGAACGCAGCTTGGCGATCATCGCCGGTGTCACGTCGAGGCCACGCGCTTCCAGCACGCGCGGCACCAGCGCCATGCGCGCCAGCCCGTCGTGCGCGGTTTTCTCGCACATTTCCCACAGGCCGTTGTGCGCCGGGAAATCGGCGTAGTCGTGCCCATGCGCCAGCAGACGCTCGCGCAACAGCAGGAAGTGGCGCGATTCGTCGTCGGCGCAGCTCACCCAGTCGGCATGGAAACTGCCCGGCAGCCCGCGGAAGCGGTACACCGCATCCCAGGCCAGGTCGATGGCGTTCAGTTCGATATGGGCGATGGCGTGGATGAAGGCCGCGCGGCCTTCCGGGCTGCCGAGGCCGCGACGCGGCAGGTCGCGCGGATGCACCAGCACCAGCCGCGCGGGACGGCCGGGCATGCGGATCGGTTCTGGATCGACCACGTTTTCCGGCAGCTTGAGCTTGCCCGCGCGGAACCGTGCGGCGTAGTGCTGGGTGAGGGCGGCTTTTTCGAGCGGGTCGGCTTCGGCGAGGCAGATGCGGGCTGCATCGAGCAGGTTTGCGGCCTGCCCCTTCCCTTCCTGGGGAAGGTGGCGCGCAGCGCCGGAAGAGGATTGGGTTTCCAGGAGGTTTTCTGCTTGTTGCATTGTCATCGGCATCCAGACCTCGCTGCCTCGTTCGCGCCGCGGTCCACGCCAGCGGCGTGGGCGCTCGATCACATGCGCGCCGGTGGCGCGCAAGCCCTGCGATTCCGCCCCGATGGAAGAAGGGCTTGCAGCGCTGATGAGGTCAGGCGCGACGCTTGTTCTTGGCCTCGTCCGAACGCAGCTGCTGGATGCGCTCGAAGTAACCCGGTTCGATGCCGGTGACGTAGTGGCCGTCGAAGCAGGACGAATCGAACGCCTTCAGTTCCGGATTGCCCTCGCGCACCGCCGCCTCAAGGTCTTCCAGGTCCTGGTAGACCAGCCAGTCGCAGCCCAGGTGCTTCTCGATGTCCTCGACGCTGCGCTCGTGCGCCACCAGTTCCTCGGCGGCGGGCATGTCGATGCCGTAGATGTTGGGGTGGCGCACCGGCGGAGCCGCGCTGGCCAGGTAGACCTTGCGCGCGCCGGCGTCGCGCGCCATCTGCACGATCTGCTGGCTGGTGGTGCCACGCACGATCGAGTCGTCCACCAGCAGCACCACGCGGTTGCGGAACTCCAGGTGGATCGGGTTGAGCTTGCGGCGCACCGATTTAACGCGCTCGCCCTGCCCCGGCATGATGAAGGTGCGGCCGACGTAGCGGTTCTTGACGAAGCCCTCGCGGTACTTCACGCCGAGCACGTTGGATATTTCCAGCGCCGCGTCGCGCGAGGTGTCCGGGATCGGGATGATGGTGTCGATGTCGTGGTCGGGCCTCAGGCGCAGGATCTTCTCGCCCAGCTTCTGGCCCATGCGCATGCGCGCCTTGTGCACGGAAACGTTGTCGATCATCGAATCCGGGCGCGCGAAGTACACGTATTCGAAGATGCACGGCGTCTGCTGGGTGGTGGTCGCGCAGACTTCGGCGAACAGCTCGCCGCGCTCGGTGATCACCACCGCCTCGCCCGGGGCGACATCGCGCACGCGCTCGAAGCCGAGCACGTCCAGCGCCACCGATTCGGAGGCCACGATGTACTCGTCGCCTTCGGCATGGCTGCGCTTGCCCAGCACCAGCGGGCGGATGCCGTGCGGGTCGCGGAAGGCGACCAGGCCCAGGCCCAGCACCAGGCTGACCACCGCATAGCCGCCCTTGCAGCGGCGGTGCACGCCGGCCACGGCGCGGATCGCCGCTTCCGGGGTGAGCATGCGCTGCGCGTCCAGTTCGTAGGCGAACACGTTCAGCAGCACTTCGCTGTCCGAATCGGTGTTGATGTTGCGGCGGTCGGCCTCGAACACCTGCTGGCGCAGCGCCTCGGTGTTGATCAGGTTGCCGTTGTGCGCCAGCGCGATGCCGTAAGGCGAGTTGACGTAGAACGGCTGCGCCTCGTCCGTGCCTTCCGAACCGGCGGTCGGGTAGCGCACGTGGGCGATGCCGATGCGGCCCTTGAGCACTTCCATGCGGCGCTCGTCGAACACGTCGCGCACCAGCCCGTTGCCCTTCTCCACCCGCAGCCGGGTGCCGTGCGCGGTGGCGATGCCGGCCGCATCCTGGCCGCGGTGCTGGAGGACGGTCAGGCCGTCATAGAGCTGCCCGGCGACGTTCTGGTTGCCGACGATTCCGACGATGCCACACATGTTGCGCGATCTCCGCTGGGCCGTGGCCCGGTTAACGTGAAGGAGGCCGTGCCTGGCCCGATGGCCCGGTCCGCGCCGGACCGGGGTGATCCGGGCGCACCTGCGCCGGATCGATGTTGGAAGGCCACGCCTTCGCCGGGTCCTGGCGGCTGCCTCCGGTCGCGGCCGGCCGGGCGTCTTCGGCCCCTTCCGGCATCGCTCGCGGCAGTCCGCTGCCCGCTTCATGTTCGCTGAGCGCGGCATTATCGCCTGCCAGCACCGCCTTGCCCAAGTCCAACAGCGGATGTTCCGTAACGGCGGGCAGTTCCGGCAGGCGCTCGCGCAGCCAGTCGGCCGGCGACCGCAGCCAGGAAGCCACCTGCGAACGCCGCCACTCCTCGCCGTCGGCCACCGGGGTGAAGCCCAGCACCAGCACCGCCAGCACGGCCAGCAGCACGCCGCGGACGATGCCCAGGCCGAAACCGAGCAGGCGGTCCGGCCCCTTGAGCAGCAGGGTGGAGTCGACCACCCCGCGCAGCAGCATGCCGATCGCCGAAACTGCCAGCAGCACGCCGAAGAAGGCGATGGCATGGCCGGCGGCGTACTGGCCCATGGTCGGCATGGCGCCGCCGCTCAGCATCAGCGTGGCGGCGTGGCCGAAGCGGAACGCGGCCCAGCCGGCCAGCAGCCAGCCGAGCACGCCGAACACGGTGGCCAGCAGGCCGCGCATCAGCCCGAACAGGGCCGATGCGACGATCAGCCCCAGCAGCAGCAGATCGATCACGGGCGACGCTGCCGGGGCATCAGGCGCGGGAGCGCATCAGGGATGCGGCCGGACCATGCCGGCGATGCCGACCTTCGCCGCGACCTGCGCCTTGAGCTGCTCGGCTTCGGCGCGGTTGGCCACCGGCCCGACGCGGACGCGGTTGAGCACGCCGTTGTCGGTGCGCACCTGCTCGACGAAGGCGCTGAAGCCGGCCGCACGTACCTTGTCGCGCAGCGCATTGGCGTCGGCCGGCTGGCCGAACGCGCCCAGCTGCACGGCGAAACCGACATTGCTGGCCGCCGGCGCAGCCGGTGCGGTGGAGACCGTGGTGGTGGTGCGCTCGGGCACGGCGGGCCTGGGGGCTTCCGGCTTCGGCGCGGCGGGTTTGGGCTGGGCTTCCGGCCTGGGCGCAGCGGCCACCGGTTTGGCGGGCTCCGGCGGCAGGGGCTCGCTGCGCACCGCCGGCGTCGCCGCTGCGGGTGCCGGCGCCGTTGCAGGAGCGGTCTGGGCGGCGACCGGCGCGGCGGGTTCCTTGTCCGCGTCGAGCACCACCACCTGCGCGTTCACGTCGCTGCGGACCTTGCCCGCTTCCAGGCGGATCAGTTCGGCCTGCGCACGGTCGGCGTAGGGACCGATGCGCACGCGCCAGGCCGGGCGCCGGTTGATGGTGTCCTGCTGGCGGAAGCCCGGCAGGTTCGACTTCTTCAGATGGGCGATCACCGCGTCGGCATCGGCCTCGGTCGCGTAGGCACCGAAATTCACCACGTAGTTGCCGGCGGCCGCGGTCGGCGGCAACGCACCTGTTTCCGCTGCCGGGGACGCGGCTTCGGCCACGGGCTGTGCAGCCGGCATGCCGGTGGCGCTGCCCGAGGCCGGCGCGTTGGGCGCGACCAGCGGCAGCTCGCGGGTTTCGAACTGGCCATCGGCAGGTGCGTCGGGCGCGCGCAGCGGCACGTCCTGCACACCGCTGTCCGGCGCCGGCCCCTTGACCAGCATGGGCAGGAAGATCACGGCCAGGGCCACCAGGACGATGGCGCCAATCAATCGCTGTTTCAGGGGAGTATCCACGGCAAGGCGTATGGGCGGCAGGGCGGAATGTCCGGCGATTATATGCGGCGCCATCGCAGGACGACGCCGCAGCAGCTGAACGGGAAGGAGCGTCGCCGGCGCGCCGCTGCGGCCTTCCGGTCACCGCCGCAGCAGCGGCAGCACCTCGGCCACGGTATGGAAGGAACCGAACACCAGTACGCGATCGCCGCGGCGGGCATGCTCCAGCGCGGCGGCCAGCGCCTGCTCGACATCCGCGCAGGTGGCGGCGCCAGCGGCGGCGGTGCCGGCCAGCCGCCCGCGCAGTTGCGTGGCGCTTTGCCCGCGCGCGCCTTCCAGCCCGGCCAGGTACCAGCGGTCGATGCGCGCCTGCAGGGCCGCGACCACGCCGGGCGCATCCTTGTCCGCCAATGCCGCGTACACCGCCAGGGTGCGCCCGGCGGCGGGACGTGCCTGCAGCGCGGCGCCGAGGGCGGCGGCGGCCTGGGGGTTATGACCGACATCGACCAGCACCTCCACTCCGTCGCGCTCGAACCGCTGCAGGCGCCCGGCGATCTGCGCCGCGGCCACGCCCTGCGCCCATGCCGTACGCGGCACCGGGCGGTCCAGCGCGCGCAGCGCGGCGATGGCGGCGGCCGCGTTCGCCCGCTGCACCGGCGCCCACAGCGCCGGCTGCGGCAGTTCGATGCGGAAGGACACGTCGCGCCAGCGCCAGGTGTCGGCATCGATGGCTTCGGCGAAGAAATCGCTGCCGAAACGGATCGCGTTGGCGCCCAGCACGTAGGCGCGGCGCAGCACGCTGGACGGCGGATCGATCTCGCCCAGGATCACCGGCTTCCAGCCGCGGATGATGCCGGCCTTCTCCGCGCCGATGGCCTCGCGTTCGCTGCCCAGCCAGTCGGCGTGGTCGATGTCCACGGTGGTGATGACCGATACGTCGGCATCGACGATGTTGACCGCGTCCAGGCGCCCGCCCAGCCCAACTTCCAGCACGGCCAGGTCGAGGCCGGCGCGCGCGAACACCCACAGCGCGCACAGCGTACCGTATTCGAAATAGGTCAGCGCGGTGTCGCCGCGGGCATCCTCGACGGCGTTGAAGCCGGCCACCAGCGTGGCGTCGTCGACATCCGCACCGTCGATGCGCACACGCTCGTTGTAGGCCAGCAGGTGCGGCGAGGTGTAGGCGCCCACCGTCCAGCCGGCGGCGCGGGCGATGGCCTCGACGAAGGCCACCGTCGAGCCCTTGCCGTTGGTGCCGCCGACCACGATGCAGCGCTGCGCCGGACGCTCCAGGCCCATGCGCGCGGCCACCTCGCGCACGCGCTCCAGGCCCATCGCGATGGGCTGCGGATGCTGGCGGTCGATATGGGCGAGCCACTGTTCGAGCGTGGCGGGACGTGCGGAGGACATGCGGGATTCCAGGGGGCTTCAAGTGCCGCGCGGGTCGGCGGCAAGGCCGGCCATGATACCGCCGGCGGATGCGGCGCCCGTACCCCCGGACCTGCGCGCTGCCCGTCGGCGGCACGCGCGGGAGCGGCTTCGGTCGCGCCGAGGCTTTCCGGCCAATGCCTCTTCGCGACTGAAGCCGCTTCTAGCGAGGCGGCTCGCGGCGAGGAGCGGCTGAACCCGCACGGGACCCAGGGCAGCAAGAAGCGGCCTACGGCTCCTGCGTGGAGACACCGGCGACCGGCTGCGGCCGCTGCCGGCCGCGGCGTGCGCGCAGTTCCGCCAGCGACTGGCGGCAGGCTTCCAGGTCGTTGCCGCACAGCACGCTGGTGACCACGAAGCGATACCGGCCATCGCTGACCAGGCGGTTGCGCACCATCATCGCGTCTTCCAGCTGGAACAGGCTCAGGCCCTCTTCGTCGTGCAGCCAGAAGTTCGCCTGCCGGTCGTACCGGCGGACCAGCGCCAGCGGGCCGATCGTGGCGATCGCCTCGGGAATCTGCAGGAAACCGATCGGATACGGGTCGGCGATGTAGCCGGGCAGCATGCCGTCGGCATCCTGTGCCGGCATCGGCGCCCGGCCGCTGCGACGCTCCTCGAAGAACGGATCGCGTGGCCGCCTTCCAGTCTGCGCCGGCATGTCCCCGGGCAGCGGTTCGAACGCGAACGGCAGCCGGTAGCGCGGCTGGCCGCGGTATTGCGGCGGCACGGTCCAGGCACGGGCCGCCGCCAGCGCCGCCGCGTCCAATGCCGCCACGCCGGACAGCTGTTCGACGCGCGCTCCCGACACCCGCCCACAGGCGTCGGTCTCGATGATCGCGTTGATCGTGTAGCCGAGCAGCCGCCAGAGCTCGGAAGGCGGATAGGACGGTGCGCGGTTTTCCTGCGCGGCGTAGGGCGGACACGCATCGGCCGGCTGCTGCGCGACCACCGGCACTGGCAGCAACGCCGACAGCGCGACGGGCAGCCAGCGCATCCGCGCCCGTGGGCGTGCCATCACAGCGCCCGGTGCTTGGCCTCGCCGAAAAACGGGGTGTGGTGCGCGCAGTCGTTCAGCCGCACCACTTCCAGGCGTTCGACGTCCGCGCCTTCGAGCAGGTTCAGCGTGGTCGGCGCCTGGCGGAAGCTCCACAGCTTGCCGATCGGCAGGCCCAGCACCTTGCACAGGATCACGCGGTTGACCGCGTCGTGCGCGACCACCAGCAGCGTGTCGTCCTCGCCCAGTCCCTCGGCGGCCCGGGCCAGTCCGCGCCAGCTGCGGTCCAGCACCTGCCGCAGCGATTCGCCGCCGGGCATCAGCACGGTATCCGGCTCCTCGCGCCAGGCGCGCAGGCGCGCCGGATCCCGGTCGTTGATTTCGCTGGCGAGCAGCCCTTCCCATTCGCCATGGGCGATCTCCTGCAGGTCCGCATCGGTCTGCAGCATCGACTCGCGGGCGCTGCCCAGCGCGGCACGCGCGGTGCTCTGCGCGCGCGACAATGGAGAGGCCACCGCGCGCGCGATCTCGATCGACTGCAGGCGCTCGCCCAGCGCCCTTGCCTGCGCCTCGCCCACCGGCGAAAGGGGAATGTCGATCTGGCCCTGGTAGCGGCCTTCGGCGTTCCACGGCGTTTCACCGTGGCGGGCAAGCAGGATGCGCATGCAGTTGGGAGTCCGTGGCGGGGCCCGCATCATAGCCTGTCGCCGCCGTGGCGCAGGCTACGGTTGCCTGCGTTACGAATCGATGGCGACTCTCCAGCGCCGCATCGAGCAATTGCAGCCCTGCGCATTTGCCAGCCGACGACAGGGGTTACCATGGCGACCCCATCGGCCGCATGGCATGACGCCCACATGAGGGCCAGTACTTCCTCCGCCCGCAACGTGGCATGAGCAGCGACCCGGTTTCCGTCCCTTCCATCCGCCGGCCCTGGAACGAACGCCTGCAGCCGTGGGCGGCCGCCTTCCTGAGCGCGCTGCTGCACCTGCTGGTGCTGCTGCTCCTGCTGCACTCCACGCCGCCGGTGGTGACCACGCCGCAGGGAATGGCCGGCGGTGGCCGGGTCAAGGTGGATTTCGTCGGCGAAGCGCCGCCCTCCCCACCTACCACCCGCATGCCCCCGGGGCCGAAACCGGTGGATGACCGCAAGCAGCCTTCCAGGCCGGTGGCGCGCCGGCAGGCCGATACGCGCAAGCCAGTGCCAGAGGCCAGGTACATCGAACCTCCGGCCGAACCGGAACAGAAGCAGGACAGGAGCGAGGAGCCCCCCACGTCCGAGTCGGCGCGGGCCTCGGCCACGAGCCCGCCTGAGAGCGTCCAGCGCCGGCCGCAGACCTGGACCGGGCGTCCGCCGGGCTGGCAGCCCAAGGAAACCGCGCCCGACGACGGACGCTCCTCCGGGCCGCTCAACCGCAACGGCTACCGCAACGACATGGCCGCCGGCGAGCCGGCCATGGAAGTGGGCGGCTACCAGATCATCTACGACCTGCTCGCCGAGACGCGGCTGCGCACCTGGATGGAGCAGGGCATGAAGGAACTGTCCATCCCCCTGCCCGGCACCAGCTACCTGATGGTCTGCCCGGCGGAAGTCGCGCTCAAGCGCGGCTCCAGCAAGTGCCGCCTGCTCGCCCCCGACGCACCGGAACTGCAGTCCATCGGCGATGCCCGCCAGGTCGTCACGGTGATGTACGTATACCGGCGCGGGGAACTGGTCTGGCGCGGGCCCGGTCCGTACCGCTGATTCCACGCAGCCAGGGGTGGTGCCCCGCTCTGCAAGGCAGCTGCGGTTCCGTGGCGGCGGGCGGCACCGGTCAGGATTTGTCGGCGAAGCCCCAGCGGGGCGGTGCCCCGCTCTACACGGCGGCGGCGGTTCTGTAGCGGCGGGCGACGCCCGGCGGGGATTTACCGGCGAAGCCCCAGCGGGGCGGTGCCCCGCTCTACACGGCGGCCGCGGGTCTGTAGCGCCGCGTGGCGCCCGGCGGGGATTTACCGGCAAAGCCCCAGCGGGGCGATGCCCCGCTCTACACGGCGGCCGCGGTTCTGTAGCGGCGGGGGGCGCCCCGGGGGGGGTTTGCGGGCCAGCCCCCGCCGGGGGGGGGGCCCCGCG